>PIVT01000068.1 GCA_003353845.1 Pseudomonadota bacterium
TCGACAATCCCTCGTGAACTAGCTAAATATAATTCCCAATCGGGATGTGGCGCAGTTGGTAGCGCACTTGTCTGGGGGACAAGGGGTCGCGAGTTCGAGTCTCGCCATTCCGACCAGTTTAGGCCCCGCGAAGTTTAACCTTCGCGGGGCTTTTTCTATTTTGGGGTTTCGTGACGACGAGGCTTCGAGAGACGGCGACGGGGGGAAGATTTTTTGCTGAAGGGCATGGCGCAAAAACTCTTCCCCCCGTCGCCTCATCGAGGCCGTGCCAAATTGAGGCGAGAACTTTCTTTGGAGCAGGGGCTTGGTGGTAAAGATGTGGCGAGGCTCATCGTTTGGGGATCTTGATGATGGAGTTGTATTCAAGGTATCGTGGGTTGAGCACGTCACTCACACCGATGCTTCATCAGGTTCTGCCAGGCGGTAACTCGTGCTTCGACCGCCGCCTGGGTTCTTGGCGATGATGTTTCGTTCTAGAAGTTCACGGATATCTCGAAGTGCCGTGTCATTGGAGCATTTGGCAAGTTTGGCGTATTTCGACGTGGTCAGGTGACCCTGGAAATTATCGAGCATTCGGTTGATGACCCGCTGCTGCCGTTCATTCACGGGGTTTAGATTGATGCGTTGCCAGAGCTTCGCTTTGTGAAGGACGGTTGAGAGGGCCTTCTCGGAACTCTCGATAGTTCGATCAAGACACTCCAGAAACCAGGTAAGCCATTGGGTGATGTCCAGATCGCCACCTTGCGCAGTTTCGAGCTGGAGGTAGTACTCCTTTCGTTCGGCCTCGATTCCCGTAGACATACTGTAGAAGCGTTCCTTCGTGCCGTCGGATTGCGATAGTGCCATGTCTGCAATCGCGCGGGCAATTCGGCCATTTCCATCTTCAAAGGGATGGAGAGTGACAAACCAAAGGTGCGCGACTGCCGCTTTGAGAACAGGGTCGATTTCTGTAGGCACATTGAACCACTTGAGAAACGAGGCCATCTCGGTTTCAAGACGCTCTGCTGCGGGTGCCTCAAAATGTACTTTCTCACGACCAACGGGGCCTGATACGACCTGCATCGGGCCTGCCTCAGCGGTACGCCATGCTCCCACAGTGATGCGGTTCATCCCACTGCGACCGGTTGGAAACAGGGCAGCGTGCCAATTAAAGAGTCGCTCAGTAGTGAGAGGCCTATCGAAGTTCTGTGTTGCATCGAGCATCATCTCGACGATTCCTTCGACTTCGCGTCCTGGCTCGGGAAGGCCTGCCACTTCGAGTCCCAGTTTGCGCGCGATGGACGAGCGAACCTCTTTAGGATTGAGATCCTCCCCTTCGATCGCGGATGACTTCACAACTTCATTTGTAAGAGCGGTGAGACTGGCTTCTGCACGAAGCTCGAAACCAAGAGCTTCCATTCTCCCCAGATACCGGCCCTGCTTGTGGCGTACATCCGCCAAGAGGCTGGCGAGGGCCTCGCTATCCCACGAGAAATCCGGCCACTCCAATCGTTCGTAAATGAAAGCCATATTCACCGCACTCCTTGCGGCGAATATGGCCTGTATTCACCGCAGCTGCAAGAAACAGGGTGCCGTTACTCGAAAAATGGAGCCAAATTTATCGATACGGATGGTTGGGATGGCTCTATCCTGGCGAGGATCTTGACCCGGGCTTGGCCCAAACCGCTCCAACTGGTCTGATTCATACCGAGTGACGAACCGAGGCTCGGAGCAAGCAAAGGTTTCATCCTACAGGCTCCCCACATTTGTTTCATCACTCGCTACAGGAGACCGACCATAGCTGATTTCAAGTGCTACTATCAGGGAACGGCTCAGGGGGATATCGCGGCAGAGACCAGAATTCCCTTTTCAAACAGTCGAAGGCGGATGCAGCCAGCAGTAGATGGACTGGCCAGCACATTGCAATTCATCAATCAGCAACAAGATTCAGGGCACGCCATGACAGTAAATCCTGAATGATATTTCTTCAGTAAAAGCGGGGCAACACCATGACGCTGCTGACCATCGATGACTTGGGGCTGGCCCAACTACTGGGAAAGAGAGCCAAAACCTCGAAAACCGCCCGAATGCTCAGTGGGGCCTTGGTTTCGATCGAGGATGATCTGAGCACTTTTTTGGGCATGATCAGGGTTCACCACACAGCATTTACCGACCACTCAATCCAACATTCGTGGAGGATCATCGACAAGTTGGACCAAGCCCTTAGCGACGAGGCAAAGGGGAAACTTACCAGCGTCGAGTTGTTCGCTCTTATAACCGCCGCCGCCCTCCATGACTCCGGAATGGTGGGAGACATAGGGGAGGACTCGGCAAGACTAAGAGAGACTCATCACGTCAGATCGCGCGAATTTGTAAAGAAGTACCTACCTGAGCGCTATCCCGCTCTAAGCGAATCCTCTATTTCTCGTTTGGCAGACCATATTGGCTTTGTGGTAGAGGCACACGGATTAACCTGGGATGAGATGACGTCCCGCAGAGAATTTGACTTGGTCGACAAAGTCGATCGCCAATTAGTCCGCCCAAGCATTCTCGCGATCCTACTTCGAGTGGGAGATCTACTCGATCTAGAGCAAGAACGCAGCTGCACCCTACTTCGAACCGAACTTCCCAACTCCTTCGAAGGCGCGGAAACAGAAGCTCACCACAACAGGCACAAGCTCGTAGGGAGGAACCTCATTACTCCTAAAGAGATTGCGATAGAGGTATCAACAGAGAAGCTTCAGGAATATCATATCTGGTCTGATTGGTTTGGTTATCTCCGCGAGGATATCGAGCGAGCAAATACTTATGTATTCAAAGATGAGCTTGCTTCTTTTCGGCTGCCCCCGCCAAATCTCAAAATCCTCAAGTCAAAGGATGCGACTTTTGAGGTTTGGCCACTCCGCCTTGAGCTCGACGAGACAGGCCGGCTCTGGGACGTTATATCGAAATCAATCTATACCGACCCTTATGACTTCGTGAGAGAACTTCTTCAGAATTCTATCGATGCTACCTTGCTTAACATCTTTCGATCTCATGACGAGCTATCGTGTTCTCCACGTTCTTGGCCAATTTCGGAGTCAGGCTCCGCGGTTGTAGTTGGTGTGCACCCTTCACAGTCCAAGCTGATTGTGGTCGACAATGGCGTTGGAATGAACCGCCACGGATTGGAGAACTTCCTGTTTCGCGTGGCAGCCTGTGGTACAGACGATCAGATCACAAAAACCGGAAGGTCCTTTCCTGCTATCGCGGCGTTCGGGATAGGTTTTACATCGGTGCTAACAAGAGCCAAAACCATTTCGCTACGCACGCGAGCAGCCGATGATGAATCAAAAGATGCTCTTGAGGTTAGGCTTCAAGAGGGGCTCCGAGATGCCTACGTAGAAAAAGCCGTGAGGGTGCCACAGGGAACCAGCATATGGATCCATGCGAATTTCACTCTTTCCGCAGTAACCTTGTGTTCATACATCAAACGCATGTTTGCCTACCCCTCTGTGCCTATCTTATTTGTCGATATTGGGCACCTCAGTGAGGTGATTACTGAAAACAGAAACTCACAGGGGGAGGACCTAAATAGTCTTACAGAGATCGTAAATGCTCTTGAAAACGAAGCGAATGAGGTCAACTCTGACACAATTATGCAAGCGGCACGCCGACTTCTTCAACGCTCAGATCAGAAAAGGGGGAACAGGGAGTTCCATGCCTACCAAAGACTAGGAGTTCCATCCCACGCACTACACCTAGTGGAGTCTTCTCCGCTGCCCGTACTCGACGTGAAGGACCCAATCTACTTCAATCTTAGTGTTGATCGGGCTTTGGGCTTCAATGAACAGGATGCGGTTACCGCAGACCAGATAAAAATTCTTAAAAACCGCCGTAAACGTAGATTGTCAGGGGAGGAGGCTGTCCTTTTATGGGTTAGCGTAAACATCTCAGATATGGAGGCAGGGATTGAATGGTCTTCCTTACATGGATTCCTAGTGACTGGATCTGGCGTAGCCACTCAGATTGTTGAGTCTCCTAATGGGTTTGTTCGAGCGGATGACTACGACATGGCGGTTGACGGTGATCTGGATCTAACTTGGGATCAGGGCTGGAATGTGAATGTATTCGGAGATCAAGTTCCCGGCACACCACTGGAATCCAGGGCAATCCGTGCACTGACCTTAAGGCTGGGTAAAACAACCCTGGAGTACTCAAGATCATTCATACCAGACCTGTCCGAGTATGTGGAAGATCACAGGGGCTCATTCTTCGAGTTGGATAATACCTTATACGACGTTCGGAATGACCACGGCTTAGTAAATGTGCTGAACGTTCTCGACGACTCTGTATTTCAAGATGGGATTCGAATAATGGGTTCAGCTCATGAAATCGCTCCAATAGGCGCCTGTGCCGCTCGGCTGAATTTGACTGCGGCAGCCAGACTCCACCTGAATGTTACGAGAAATTCAATCGACCAAAAGGAGAGTCTCCTGCAACAATGGTTCGATAACTTCGGTTCACAGATCCAGAACCAAGTTCTTGACGCTCTCGTGCATGCATTAGACCGCATGCAAGTCTGTTGGCCTGACCTCATAACTGAGCCACATGATGAGCCTACGGACTCAGCCCTTCTCACCTGTTCTAAGGCTTCACTTCGCAAGCTCGCTATTGAGCGCTCTTTGAAACAGTGATGAGTGAGGCACAACATCACTAGCAACCCTTGAGTCAGAGTACGATGCGAGGGCCGGAGCACTGTTACGCAATCCGCTCTTCGCCACGGTGGTAACACGTGCGACGATAGTCGAAGCCCGAGAGGGGTGATTTTGACCCAAACTTGACCCAGAGCAGCAAAGTGGCTCGCAAATACCTATTTTTATAGGGTTAAATGGTACCGGGAGGGGGAATCGAACGTACCTCTTTCGAGACCACTATTGAGCAAAAACAGGGACTTACGAGGCAAAAACGTCGTTTTCTTTGGCCCAGGCTTGGCCCAGAATGGCCCACCTCAAACTTGATTAACTCGCAGAATGGTCGCGGCAGAGACTTCCGCCAGCTGACAAGGGGGAAAATGAGGAGCGCCCAAGGTGGCCGATCATTAGGTGAGGTTGAAGGTTTCGCGAATGGTACCGGGAGTCCTATTTTCGGTATATGTTTAACGCGATAGGACAGATGTCTTGAAAGCTGCAGGAATAGAGTTTGCCGGTCTGACTCACTTTGTCATATCGGGCCTGGCATAGTCCAAATCTGCAACGGTTGCGGATTTGATAGTATTTGTGGGAATTATGGAGTGGCAGTGAGCTTTATACGTTAGGCGCCCTTTAAGGAGGGGTTTTTGAGCGATCCCGTTCGTCTTCGAGCCTGGGACAAGTTCCCGTGGAAAAGCCCCCTATCTTTTCTGGGTCGCATGGAAACTCTTGTTGATTACGCACAAGGGAGTAGCCATCAGCAGGTACGCAATCTTAGAAGGAATGATTTACGACATATTAGTGAAGCCGGAGATGCGGCGATCTTTACATTTCTTATGGGGAAGCTAGTACTCAAGAGAGACATCTTGTTCGCTCCGGTTGAACACGAAGACTTTGACTTTGGAGTAGCCTACGAACACGAAGAAACCCGCCATTACGTACCCGTTCAATTAAAAGAACTCGTTCCCGAGAATCTAAATCCGAAACAGACACTAGAGGATCTCCTTAATAAACTTTCAAAATACGCAAGTTCTGCATACACAAAAGTGGCCATCAAACTGAATCGTGAAACCACAATTGATTTTTCAAAAATCGTCGTGCCTGACGTTCCATTCTCTGAAATTTGGCTATTCGGAGCATCAAGCCCAGACTTTTCGAAATGGTTTCTATTCGGGAACCTTCTCAATGACCCTGTTCTATATGAATATGTTGCCCTAGCTGAAGGCGCTTCTGATGCCTAAGATGAATCTATGAAGACCGCGGACTTCGACAAATTCTGTCGTGATTTCAAGAGCAATCCTTGCAAAACCGTAGCTAAAGCGGTTGCCATCCTCATCGTCTCCATCCTTTCTATAATCGGCATAGCTTATTTTGGAGAAGTCGGAAAATCCTTCTGGTTGAGTTCACCCAATAATGAAGATCCGAAAACAACCGAAGGGTCTGAAGCCTCTCCGGGGAATGATGATGGATCAACTGAACTCTGGATCTATCGAAAGTTTGAAATCAATACCAAGACTGGCGGTGCTTTTGAGAGCTGCCAGTTGGATAAGTGCTTTAGTGGAAGTGTCAGCCCTGCATATCAAAAGAACGATGAAAGCGTGGTTGATGTGCGCATCGAATTTCCAACAGGCGCACTGGAGGGTGAGGCGGAGGGCGAAGTTATGGCAAAAAGTATGGAGATTGCCGAAGTCCTCCTAACCCCAGGTTCGTATGGGTTTGTCAGACGAGCGGATTATGATTTCAAGGCATTGGTAGAGGATGTTCAATTTGATAATGCCGTTATCAGCTTGGGGGTTCAGAATGGAACGCTCAGCAAGGAAGAGGTAGAGGCTGGCCACTTCATGAGCTTCGGCTGGCATTGGGAGAGATAGCGAGGCTGCCACCTAACGAATAGATGCACTGGCCTCGAGAGCCAAATGGCGCATAGTACCATTCTTCACATCTTGATATCGGGATGCATGCTAGATCTTGCAATCAACAACGCCAAAAACCACCAAGTGAACTACGCCAACTTTCCCAAGAGAGAGCTGAAAAGTTTTCGGCCGTTTAGAATTTAACTATGCTCGCAAAAGGGAGGGCCAAGGGGGCAATGTTGTTTTCTCTTTGGAGCGAGGAGGCATTCCGCGCAACGAAGGATGTCGATTTTCTTGGCTACGGTTCCAGTGATTCGAACCTTCTCACTAAAACATTCCAAGATATCTGTTAAGCGCTTATGGTCTGCCATCGAGAAAGTTGAACCTGAGTTCGCCGGGGAATATCGGAAATTTAAAGATGCGGAAGAGGCTCAGTCTGCTGCCCCAGGCCAGGACTGATAGGGGGAAGAGAGCGCGCCTTTGCATCTTGGAAATGTGCTGTGGCGCTATAGAAGATGAACTTGTTAGGATTTGCAGGGTTGCGAAAGTTAACTTGGCGGTACCCAAGAAAGGAACCTCCGATGAAACAATTGGCCTCCCTACTTTTCCTCGCCCTCGCTTGTCCGTTTTTTTCTGCTTGCTAGCCCTCCGGACCTGATGTGGAAGCGTCTCTAGCCTACCAAGAGAAAGCGACGGCCCAAGTCATTGGTGGCCATATGGCCGCGAACCCCGTCGTGGCGCGCTACGGCGGACCGATCACGAAGATTGAAAACGTCACCTATAAACTCGAATGCTCTAACGTTATCGACGAAAATAGCGTGGAGCTCGTAATCGTTCAGTCGATTCAATTTCGTTACGTGCAACAGGGTCCGAGCCGACCGGAATACAACCGCAGCCGGCATAGGGTACTCATGGAGCGAGCTGGCGACGAATGGGAGATCGTCAAAGACGAAAAAGAAAAACTCGACTGAAAAACTCTGAAGCTCCGCAATTGCCCCATGCGTATCTCAGATACCGTTGAGCCAAAGTTTCAGCCCCAAGCTCTTAGGACAAAACCCGTTCGGCCGTGGCTCCCCCTAGGGCTCGGAATCCCTACGCCAGAACGTGGTCATCAGCGCGGGCGCCAAGACCAGGTTGGCCAGTAACGCGATGATGATGGAGAAGCAGAGCAGTATCCCGAAGTGTCTCGAAGTGGAGAACTCGTCGAGGATGTGGACGATGAACCCCCCGACCAGCACGATGGAAGTGAAGGTGAGCGCGCGGCCAACGCTCTCCAGGGTTCCGCGCACGGCTTTTTGTGGATTGGGTTCCTGCTCGGAGATCTTGCGGTAGTGGTGCATGAAGTGGATGGTGTTGTCCACCGCGATGCCGATGACGATGCAGCCTACCATGGAGGTGAGCATATTGAGCGGTATGCCCAGCCAACCCATCATCCCCACGGCAAACAAAATGGGGATGATATTGGGAGTGAAAGCCAGCATCCCCCGGCGCAGGCCGCCCATCAACAAGATCATCAGAATACCGACCATTCCGAAGGCGAGACCGTAGCTCTTGATCGTGGAGTGAAGCAGGGCGGTGAGCGTGCGTGCGAAGACCACCATCACGCCGGTGATGCTGACGGTCACCTCGTGCTGGCCGCTCGCACGTACCATCTCGCTCAGCTCAGCGTGCATGGTGTCGATGTACTCCTCGTAGCCGATCACGTTGGTGAAGGGCAGGAGCACAGAGAAGCGTGCGAATTGGAAAGTGGAGTCCGTGAAGTCTTCGATATCGTCCGCGCCACTGCTCTCGAAGAGGAGCAGCTCCTGGGCGACGGTCTCGCGCTCCGCGGGAACGCGGTAGAAGGCCTCGTCGCCGCCGTTTAAGGCTTTGTGGGTTTCCTTCACGACACTGAGAATGGAGATCGCTTGTCGGGCGTGAGTGGTGTTGACTTGCCGGCTCTCGATGTGCCGCTTGGCCTCGTCGAGGAGCTCCAGAAATTTCGGCTCGTAGACACCATTTTCGCGCCCGGTGTCGAGGATCACTTGCATGGTCTGAGCACCGCTCATCTCTGCGTCCACGAGCTCGGCGGCCACGCGCGTGGGGTTGTCGATGTCGTACCAGCGCAGCGGATCGTGGCTGAACTGAATTTGTGCCACACCGGCCAAAGCGAAGAAGGAGACGCCGAGGGCGAAGATCAATATGCCTCGCGCGTGGCGCACGCCGAAGTCGCCCAGGGCGAAGATGACGCGATCGATGAGGGCGAGCAGCGGATACTCCATGGGCTCGTCTCCGTCGCTCAGCGTGCGGCGGCGAACGGGCAAGACCGCAAGTAAGGCGGGTACGAGGGCCACGGTGTAGTACAGGGCGAGCAACACACCGATGGAGCCGAAGACACCGAGCGAGCGGATGGGCATGAGACCGGAAGAGGCAAAGGACACGAGCCCGGCCGCCGTGGTGACCGTAGTCATGACGACGGCGATGGACGTGTTTTTCATGGCGGCGATGATGGCCGCCTTCTTCTCCATGCCGTGATCGTAGAGCTTGTAGAAGACGGCCAGAATGTGCACGGCATCGGCGATGCCTACGGCGAGCAGGAAGGTGGGCAGGATCTGCGTGTTGCCGTTGAACGGGTACCCGAAGACCGGGAAGAGCGAGAGGGTCACCACCATGGAGAGCCACACCGCCAACAGCGGCAACAACACGCCGGAGATACGTCGAAAGAGGAGGTAGAGCAGCACGGAGATCACCGATAAACCCAGGAGCATGTCACGTCGCATGGCCGAGCCCATCTCGGTGGCCATGCTGTAGTTGGCGACGGGCAGCCCGCTCACGTGGATGCGGAAGTCATCGCGCTGGTGTCGGTCGCGCATTTCGAGCAACGCCTTTGAAAAGGCAGCTTCCTCATCCGGCGAGAGGTAGTCCTCCCGAGAGAGTTCCTGCTGCTCTGAAGTGGATTCCTCCGCAAACTCATCGAAGTCGTCGGCTTCGGCGCCGAACTCCCCCTGGGCGGTGGTCGAATAGCTATTGGGCTCGAGGATGACGCTGCTGAGCCGGCCGTTCGAGGAAACCAGGTTCCCGACATAGGCAGGGTTGCTCAGGACGAGTGCGCGAAAAGCAGGGAGCTCCGCCTCGCTGGCCGGCCAAAGCTCGTCGAGTTCTTCGACGATGAGCAGGTCCTCCTCGCCTCGGGTATGACGCACATTGACCAGGCTGGTGATCTCTTCCAGGTAGGGTGTGTTGGCTTCGAGGTCTTCGTGGAGCGCGCGCAAGCGCTGCAGGTTCTCCAGGGTGAAGACGCTCTCTTTCGTCTCCACCGTCACCATCCCGAAGCTCTCGCTCCCGAACTGCGCCACGAAGGCATCGTACTCGGCCACCGAGGGGTCATTCTTGGAGAGGAAGGACTCTATGGAGAGGTCGACGGTTCCGTGGCGTATTTGTGGGACGATGAGCCCGGTGAAGATGCTGACGAGAACGAGCACCAACCAACAGTGTTGGACGACGTACTCACTCCACGCCTCGAAGACGGACTCGGTTCTCTGGCGCAGGGTCATGGGCTTCCTTGAGAGATGATGGCCGGGCAACATATCCCAGAATGACCGGCGAGTCACCGTGTAAAATCTCGTGACGCGCGGGTGCGCGTGGATTGCGCCCGATCTGCTCTTCAGTGGCTTCGCCAGAGGGCCGGAACACGACCCGTTCAGGCCCCGCGAAGTTTTGGCTTCGTGGGGCTTTTTCTTTTTTGTTTCTTGCAGATCATCGATAGCGGTGACGGGGGCAAGGCTTTCTGCTGAAGGGCTTGACGCAGAATCTCTTGCTCCAGTGGCTTTGACTGGAGTAGTCCGGTTTTCCGCAGGGTTGTGTGCAAGGGGTTGGCTCGAATTGCAACCTGAGCCACTTCCCACACCAGGCTTTCGACTTCAAAATATAACTTTCGGCCAATACCCGCGATTTGTTGTCCATCCTAACCTGAATCTATTGCCGCTAAAAGGAATCAGGAGGATCCATAATGAAATGTACCAGGCCTGCTCGATTGCAGAATCTAATTCCTTGCCTAACCGTACTTACTCTTTCGCTTTTCATGCTTGTCGCCTGTGTCGCTTGCGCTCCGCCTGGCAGCGATGTCGAAGTCGAGACAAGTTACGGCACGCTGGTGGGCAAGAGGCACGAGGGGATCGATAAGTTCTTGGGTATTCCTTATGCCAAGCCGCCGGTGGGCAACCTGCGCTGGGAAGGCCCGCAGCCTCCCGCCTGGTTTGGTAAGCGTTACGCTTACTCGCAACAAAAGGGGTGTGTTCAGGGTGGCACGCCAACGAGTTCTTTCGGTTCCGTGGAAAACTGCCTGTACCTCAACGTGTGGGCGCCCAGTACTCCTGGTCCTCACCCCGTCATGGTGTGGATTCACGGTGGCGGACTTCTGACGGGTTCTGGCAACGATTTGCAATGGGATGGCGCCACCTTGGCACTGAAACAAAATGTCATCGTGGTTTCATTGAACTATCGCCTGACGTATCTCGGCTTCCTGGCCTTTCCACAGATGCCCGGGAGTGCACCTCACGCCATTGCGGGCAACCAAGGTTTTCTGGATCAAGTCGCCGCATTGGAATGGGTCCAAGAGAATATAGGTGCCTTCGAAGGCGACCCTGACAACGTCACGATCTTCGGTGTTTCGGGGGGATCGTTTAGCAATTGTTACTTACTCGCTTCCCCGTTGACTGATGGTCTGTTTCAGCAAGTGATCATGGAAAGCGGTGCATGCAACGATGAAATCACGCAATCCGCTGAGGAAGCCGAGGCGCAAGGGTTGGAACTACTCGAAGCAACTGGCTGCGCGGCGCATTCCGACCCCATTGAATGCGCGCGAGCTCTAACCCCAAGTCAGATTCAATTTGCACTAGGCCCCAAGACAGACATGCTTACAGGGCTGGCGTACATGGAGGATTGGACTTTTTTCCCAACAGGTGCCGTCGACAAAAACTTTCTACCGGATCTTCCAGAGTCGCTCTTAGAAAACAGCGCCAAGGACGGGAACGTCTCGCTCTTGATCGGGACTGCCAAGGATGAAGGCAGCCTCCTCACTGGCTCTTGGCCGCACCCACTAGAAGAAGCCGATTACGTATCACACCTCGATGACTATTTTTACGGATGGGGTGAAGAGCTCAGTGTGCTCTATCCCTTCGCTGATTTTTATTCAAGCGGTGAAGCGGCCTCGCAGATGATGACGGACATGGCCATGACTTGCCCGTCCCGAAAGATTGCAAACATCTGGAGTGAAAGGCACCCGGTCCACTTTTTTCAGTTCACGCAGGATGTCTACTCACCTTTTTTCCTACTTGTCGCTCTCTTGAATCACACACCCAATGCAGCCATGCTTGGGACCTTCCACGCGTCCATGGGGCCTTACGTTTTCGGAATCGATAGCCCCTTGGGCATGGTCAATACCTTTGGTCGACTCGATCTTCGTGCCGACATCATGTCTTATTGGGGAAACTTTGCGCGGACGGGTAATCCCAACGGTGTCGAGTTGAACGCCTGGCCGCCCTACACGACTGAGCGACCTGACCATCTCGCGCTCCAGTTCAACCCGCAACCCGGCACGGCACTGCGACAGGAGTACTGCGAATTCTGGTGGGGTGGAGAATGATGCAATGGATTGGGGGCTAGCAGCTTTCTTCGGCTTCGCGCAGCAACCCCAGGCTGCGGCCCACATGAACCGCGCGGGTGCGGTTCTTGGTTTTCAGCTTCGAGCTGATGCTGTGGGTGTGGGCTTTGACGGTACCGAGGGAAAGGAAGAGGCGTTCGCCGATGTCGCGATTCGACAGTCCTTGGGAAATGAGCTCCAACACCTCTAACTCGCGGGCACTGAGAGGACTGACGACCAACTCATGCTTCCCAAGTTCCTCGGCTGGCAGCGGAGAAGTTTCAGGATTCGCCTCCGACATCCACGCCTCGGCCCATGCTCGAACCTTGTCATCTTGAAATCCCGGAAGCAGAGGCCGAAGTGCGGGGTCCCGGAAGCAAAGCCCAAAGCCCTCAGGTCTCGCTCTAACCGCCGCGGACTCAAGCGCATGAGATGCAGGCTCGGTTTCACCTCGCTGTTGCAGCGCCAATGCTTTGAGGACCTGCCAGGAGATCTCAAAGATCACAAAATTTCGATCTCTTGCGTGTTGCAGCTGGGCCTCGATGGCCTTGAGCTCCGCATCATCGATCCCCGTCTCAGTGGCAAGTTCGATGGCAATTTGAGCACGAGCCTGGCCGATATCATGGTCGAAGAGGGGGAAGCTCTCGAAGACCGAGGAAACCGAACCCACCCAGCTCTTTGCGGCAATCTGGTTTCCCAGCCCCAAGTCGACGAGCGCGCGCCGCGAACGAACCCATTTTTGAAGAGGAACAGGATTGGGGGTTCCCTCGGCAAGATCGGCCGCCGATTGCACTTCGGCGAGCGCACCATCCCCGTCGCCGCGTTGGAGCTTCACCAGGGCGAGTACGCCGGCCGACAGTGCGGTGAATTCTTGCTCTGCTTGCAAGCCGGACAACTCGCGCCCACGCTCCATCTCGAATTCTGCTGATTCAAGGTCTGCGCGCATCCAATGGATGCGACCTAAGACTGAACGCAGGATTCCGACGGAGCCCGTCAACGCCCAGTTATTCTTGTCGGCCAGTTTGAGAACGCGCTCACAGACGGACTCGGCGTGCCCGAGTTCGCCTCGCATGATCAAGGCCAGCGCTCGAACTGCAGCTGCGCCGAACACGATGGCGAACATCTCTACATCCTCAGCTAGATGCTGCGCCGACTCCAGGGCCACAAGCGCCTCGTCGAGATTCCCCAGTTGTAGGTGTGAGACCCCAAGCTCTATCTTCAATCCGGAAATGTTCATTCGATAGGCGACCGAAATTTCGGATGAGCTGGGTTCTTCGAATTGAAGCAGCCCCTTGTTCAGAATCTCTATGGCCGCAGCCGGATCTCCTCGCAGGCGCAAACTTGTAGCGCTAAATGAGTCCATCCCACCCTGGAGAAGTTTTCGCACTTCCGCAGGCCAACCCAGTCGTTCCATGGCCTCGGCCATTCGAATCGAGCAGTCTTGAACGGTTTGGTAGTCATTGGTAATTCTTCCGCACCAGGCTCCAGCCATGAGTAACAGCGGGCGCTCATCAATGATGCTGCGGTCCAGTGCTTTCAGGCATCTCGTCAGGGTTTGATACTCGCCCAGTTGCACGAAGCTCGGGTAGACATGCTGTGTCAGATCGGCGAGGAGTTCATGGTCTTCGGATTGGAGAGCGTGCTCGATGGCTTCTTGAATCAATTCCTGGTCCTTGAACCAGACCGCGGCACGCTGATGAAGCGCCGCCTTGTGCTCTGGAGCCTTGGCGGCTAGCAAGCGCCGCAGCGCAGCAGAAAACAAGTGATGCAAGCGGTACCAGTGACCCTCATCATCCAGTGGGATCAATAAGAGGTTCTCTCGCTCAAGCTCCGCAAGTGTAGTTTGCGGCTCCCGGCCCTCCAGTAAGGCTGCTGCAAGGGGATCGCAGACACGGTCCAGAATAGAGATCCCCTCCAGGAGTTCCCTCACCGGCTCGCTCTTTCGGGCGAGCACTTCTTCCACCAGGTAGTCGACGGAGTGGGCGTGTGAATTGGAAGGGTCTGCGACCACATCAAGATTGGATCCCCCTCGAACGCGAAGAGCAACCAACTGGCAGGCCGCAGGCCACCCCTCGGTTTTGCCCTCAAGCTGTTCGGCTTGGGAGGCTTCCAGATTCAAACCCATGGTCTGGTTATAGAAAGACAACGCCTCATCGCCTCGAAAGCGAAGGTCTGACCCATTGATGTCGTTCACTTCACCGAGCACTCGCAATTTTGCCAAGGAGAGGGGAGGTTCGGATCGAGAGGCCAGTACCAGATGCATGCCCATGGGCATGTGTTGGATGAGTAGATCTAAGGCCTCATGGATCTTGGGCTCAGAGATCAGATGTAAATCATCGAGCACGAGAAGGAAGTCGACGGGTTTGTCAGAAAGGGGGAGCAACACCAACTGTTCCAGGGCTGTGGCCAAGACCAACTCATCGGCACTTTCCAGCAAGGCATCGCCACCCGCGCCCACGTGAGGTGCGACTTGTCGCAAGCCCTCCACCAGATAGGAAAGGAAGCGTTTGGGATCGTTATCCGCTTCGTCGAGGGAGAGCCACACCGAGGGGAGTTTCAACTCTGCGAGCCACTGAGAGAGAAGGGTCGATTTTCCTGCACCTGCCGGGCCAGTTACCAAGGTCATCTTCCGAGAGCGGCCACTCTCGAGCGAGTCGAGCAATCGGCTCCGCTTTACGGCATCGGCGCTGAGTCCGGGTCGGTGGAATTTCGTATGTAAAAGAGGTCGCATGGGGCAGCTCAGCAAATAAAAGAGACCGGGCAGCAAAATTGCTTTGGAATTAAAAAGGTAACGCGATCCTCTATCGAAACCATGAGGACGCAACACAAATAGGGATTCACCTCCCCTAAGGGGCGTTTTGTCCGCCTGTTTCAGGAACCAGAATATAACTTTTGGCCAATACCAACGATTGGGTGCTTATCGTAAAATCGATCTATTGCTGCTCAATGCAGCAGATTGACAGGTTGTTCATTGTGAGGATCAAAAGAGGTCAAAATGACTAGACGTTCAACGCTTGTGGTAGCTGACCCGGGAAACCCATCTAGATTCATTGCCGGAATATTTTCGTGCATGAGTACCTTGATTCTCCTTGTCACGCTGTCGCCTGTTTCAGTGCATGCATCTTCTGAAGTGGCCGATAGCGCCCCCTTCAAGGAAGGCGAGATTATGGGGTTCGATCGCGTTTCGGAACTGCGACCCTTTCTACCTGAAGAACTATGGCCTCATCGGCAGTTCTATTTTTTCGAAGGGATGAAGCTCGAGATTGGTCCATTCAAACGCGTATACCCGGTGGCCGAGGCCTACCTTGCTAAGTCCGAGGAGTTCCGCGGTGTGCCTGAAATAGGCCCTGGCGGCAGCCTGGTGGGATACAAGGCCGGCCGTGCCTTTCCCACTGAGGAGATCGACTGTGCCAAGGACCCCAATGCCGGGGCCAAGATCATGTGGAACTTCGCCACACGTTGGCACGGTGACGGAGCAGCGGTCTCCTTTTACTACAGCTACTGGGATCGCGGGGAACGTATTCCCCTCTTCTTCGAGGGAACGGCGAGGGGAATCGTGCTTGCTGGACGCGTGGAGAAGCAGTTTTGGGACAACGGCAATGAAGGCGATCTGATCCGAAAGAATGACAAGCGCGCCTTTGCCCACGGTGTCGACGTCGAATCTCCTCCGGAGTACCGCGGCACGACACTTCTAAGCTTCGTCTACAAAGATGCCATGGGGCCCGCCTTTGAGGCGGCCGGGATCGATACCTGGGTTTATGTGCCGATTCTGCGGCGGGTTCGCCGCTTCTCCGGTGCCCAACGCACAGAAGCCATCGCGGGTACCGACTTTGCGGTCGAAGACTCCAATAGCTTTGCCGGCGTGATCCCCGAGTTTGAATGGGAATGCCTTGGCGAGCAAGATCTCCTCGCTCCAGTGAATAGCAAGGTGCAAGGCTATCCCTATGAAAAGGACCATGACTTCGGCCCCTATGGGCTCAGCTTCGCCAACGATCGCTGGGAGTTGCGCAGCACGGTCAAAGTGCGTTTCCTACCCAAGGACCCCGATCATCCCTACCAGTCGAAGATCATCTACCTCGACAAGGAAACGGGTAAGACTCTCTACTCCTTTGCCTACGACCGCAAAGGTGACCTGTGGAAGATCATTATGCACAACGGGCGTTGGAGTGAGGATACGCCGGATCAGTTCAAGGGTTGGCCCGACGTGCCCCGGCCGAAAACACTTGTATCAGTGGGGGATATCATCACCAATGTTCAGACCGGTACTGGAAATCGCATCGAGTTTTGGGATATCCACACGACTCCCTTTTTGAATAAGAAAGGGAGCATCGACAAGGGCAAGGTGCGGCGTTACATCGCGACCGGTCGGCTAACAACGACCGGCCACTGATTGGGCTGGTTTCGCTTGACTCAAGTTGGTTGTTGTATTCAGTAGGGCATGACGCCGAAATGGTTGCCCCGCCGCCTTCATCGGTGTCGGTTTTTCAAGTGGGCGATTAAGGTACGGTGACTACGCCTGCTCCAGCATTGAGTTGGCTTGCTACCAGTGGGGTGCCGGTGTCGAGTTGGATTCGCCAGCGACCAAAGGTGTTATTGGGAACAAGACAAACCCCGCTCGTGCCACATGCGCCGGGGCTCTTCAAAAAACCAGCAGACACAGAAACGGCGATGGCGACGTCCGCCTTTCCCCCGGCATCCCCGTCTACCTGTCCGACGCTGATTGACGGACCACCTTTACCCACCAGCCATTCCCAGGAGCCCCCATCCAGGTACAGATACGAGGCTCCGAAGTCGATCCAGCTGACAGCGATATCGCTTTTGCCATTGCCGTTGACGTCGCCAACGGAAAATGCCGAGGTCGTTTTCCCATGAATCTTGGACCAAGCCGGGGAAGGGCCCTCGAGATTGTATTGCCAGAAGGCAAGGGTGGGAGATTTCGTAATGCCGAAGTCGATGAGGACTTCTTCTTTTCTACCCGCCGCACCGTTGAGATCACCTGCGTCGAGTTTGGTGGCCAACCATGGGTGGATCTTCTTCCACGTATTCGACACAGAGATGTTCTTAATCGACCATGTGCCCCAAGAAGGCAGCACATGAAGTACATCGAGATTCCCGTCGCCGTCGATATCACCCAAAGCGAGGACCGTGGGGGCCTCGGCACCAAAGAGCGATAGGTAATTACTTGTGTCTGCTGGGGAGACACCGTTCTGGCTATCATTGAGGAGATAACACAGTCGTTTGCCGGCGAAGCTGGGGAAGGCAAAAACGATCTCGCCTTTACCAGCGCCGTCGCCATCGAGATTGCCAATGGCAATGGAGGTCGCCTGGAGGGCGATGAGGCGTTGCCAGGTGCCATCGTCGTAGCGAATCCAGGTTCCCGTATTGGTGATATTTCCGCCGGTAGCGCTGAAGGCCGCGACGACATCAGCTCTACCATTCCCATCGACGTCACCTGTGGCAAAAACATCAGGGGCCACGGAATTAAGTGTCGTCCAAGTGCCAAGATCGTTATTCCAAGCCTGAAGTCCATTGGCACCGACAGCGGCGACGACGTCGTCATTCAGTCGTACGATCCCCGCGGAAACTGGAAGCGCGATGCTAGTAGCGAAAATAAGCCCCACAAAGAACGAGCTGAATATCTTGAAGTTTTTAAGTTGCATCCGAGTTGCTCTCCTATTGCTCGGCTTTGCGATTCTCTTTCCGAGCGCTGAGATGACACGGGGATCTAGATTGCAGTTGTGAGCCTCCCCCGAAGCTACAAATTCTTAGGCACCAGCCATGTTGAACACTTCCCAGATAGCATAACCCAATAAGTCATCTGCTAGTCCCCTAAGGGTACGCTTCCCCTTCCTCCAGGTCCAGCACTAAATTGAGTTCTTCGCACAAGTTATCGGGGAGAGCGGTATTCAAGCTGTCGATTGTTTCTTTATAAGCGTCTAATGGAAGAAACGAGAAGGCGTGAACTGTGAATGTTCATTCTACGGGACAATGGATCTTGAGCATGACTCGCGGAACTCGCCCGTCCATCGCCCGCGAGATGACACTTTTAATTTTCTCTAATGGCTCTTTGAGATGGGAGACGGGGACAAGAGTTTCTGCGTCATGCCCATCAGCAGAAACTCTTGTCCCCGTCCCCCGTTCACGGCAAGAAACAAACAAGTACAAAACACTTTCTCGACTGGTGTTGACCCTATGGAATTCATCGTCGCAGGGGTTTCCCTTTTTAAGACCAAGGGTTTTTTTAATGGGTAAAACTACAGGTAAAGTAACTATTTTTGAAGGTGTGGCATAGTGTCTCAACATGAAAGCCGTTACAGCAAAACCAAAACACAACTGCTAGGCTCGGCGACCGTTAAGGTACTTCGGCAGCTTATGTTTTCGGTAGTTCAACGAACCTGCAGTAACGTCTCCACTCAGTGAAGA
>PIVT01000500.1 GCA_003353845.1 Pseudomonadota bacterium
GCTCAATCGGCGCGGCTACCCGCGGGCGGCGCTGTCCCTCTTCCGCCCCGAACGCACCCTGTTGGACTGGTTCACCCCGAGGGAGGCGCAGGCCGCCGACGAAAACGTAAGCCTGGTCTCCTTTGACTTTGCTGGGGCCAAGACCGACGACCCTCCGGCAATACCAAGCGACGGTTCGGCGGCTTTCTTGACGTGGAACCGTGCGAAGGCCCGGGGGACTTATGGCCGCAGGTGCACGTTTGCTCCATACACACGAAGCCTGGCACGCGGGTCTTATCTGTTTTCGTTTGCTTCGTCATCTCCGGACTGCGGCAGCCCGGGGCCGTTGGCAGTGGCATGTGAGGCGCCGCCAGGACGGTGCTGGCTGTGCCCCCTGTGGTGGGAGAGGGGGTGCGCACGAGAGCAGCCCCAATGATGCCCCTGGCTCGAACCGCCTACCCAGGCGAATCTCCATTCAAACAAAGGGGTTATCGCTGGGGCATAAAGGCCACGGCAAAACCGAATGGCGGGCTCGGTCTCGTGCGAAGCTGAGAAGCAGCCTATAAGTAAGAGCAGCCTTTGTCTTGGCGAAAATCATGTCACTTTGAGCCTTCGAGCAAGCCCCTCTGCCCCAAATGGCCACGGAGCAGGGCCGCGGAGGCGCTTCATAATTATATTTGAACGCTCCGTATGCACCTATGCACCTAGAGTAGCTCTCGGTTCTTTTTCGGCGCTTTACTTAAGCTTTACGTTCCGCTTTCAATCCACATGCCACATGCCCTCGGTCTTCTGATATCCTCTATGACTTCCCCCGTACTGGTTTTAATTCACAAATAAAACCACGGACCTTGGATGAAATTCCAAGTGAAGTAGCTAGGCCGAAGGCACATATATGACATCCGAATGTCCCCGCCTCATGGCCCTATTGGGAGTCTGTGGCTCAACGGCGAGAAGATCCGGGGCCAGGCCAACGGCGAGACGGAGTTCTGATTCAAGCCCAAGGGCGGGACCACAGGTTTCTACAAGGAGTTGGGTGGGCTCCTTCCCCTCGTCTGCAGCGCGCTTCTCAGAA
>PIVT01000501.1 GCA_003353845.1 Pseudomonadota bacterium
CTGCCACACCGCCTGCACGAATCACAAACACCCACCGCTATTTTGTCTCTGGGGCGATGAGTACTCGGTTCAGGTTCATATATCGACATGTCGATAAGTCGGTGTTTCCGGGTACCTATGGTACGAAATTCGTACCATAGACTGTACCAAATCATTCTTTCCGTTTCTTTCCGCATTCTTTCCGCCTCTATGTTTTAGCTTCTTCTGGGATTCTGCCGATCTCACCGAAGACAGAAACAAGATAGAAGGGTTCTTCATGATCGACTTTCGAGCTGCTCTTTTGGCCGACATCGCTAGCAGCTTTTTTCGTCGAGAAAGAGATCTTCGAAGTTGCGCTTCCCGTGCCAAAATTCCTGTTCTGGGCGTTCTTTCCGGCAAAGATGACTAATTCTCACGAACTTTCTCGAGGCGCCTAGAGCTCATCTTTAGTGCGATCGAAAGCCCTAATCGATGCGGTTCGAACGAATGTCTCGTCGGGAGCATCCGATGAGTTTCAGGCGGCGATCTTCGCAGGTGCGTCACTTTGTCGACGACCGTCGTTTCGGGCCTTGCGCGAGGCGGTCGAAGCTTGCCCAAATCGTGGTGGCGTGCAAGAGCGTGCTGGAAGAATCATCACCAAGGTCCATTCCTTGAATCCCCCTCTTTTCCCGCGCTCTCGCGCCACATTTGAGCGACCAAGGGATGGTCCAAGTCGGGATGTCGATAACTGAAAAGAACTTTGAGGCGGAAAGAATGCTCTAAAGTGGGCCTGGAGGATGACCCTCGAGGTCTCCTGTGGCCAGCGCATAGCGTTCGAAAGCCCTTGGACTGACGGTCATGGCGTACTATCGTTTGCCTCCAACCTTGCTTGTCTAGGGACGCTTTGGAACGAAATGTTGAAAACCGAACCTGAATAGGTAGTACCTTAAACTGTACACTTTCTTTCGCGCGTGATACAGCTATACTACTACGTGATACGGATTTGACGTTTTCTTTCGCGTAACAGCTCGCTGGGTGAAGTGACTCGAGTCCTAAGAAAAGCGTATGGATCGGCTCCACACATGCGTGG
>PIVT01000502.1 GCA_003353845.1 Pseudomonadota bacterium
ATCACCCTTGCCTTCGGCTACCCTTCGCCTCCGTCAGGCTGGGTCTGGACTTTGCCCGGTATGCGTGTCATAATACCGGACATCACCATTTAGCAGCCGGGCCTTGCCCGGCACACAACCAATCGCTGAACCTAACCGGGCGGAGCATGCCGAATTGCGTAAAGGTCAATGCAAGATCGGAAGTCAAACAGCCGGTAGGTTAGCTCAAACGTTGGGTGGTAAGAGAAAGAGGAACGAAATGACTGACATCTTAATAGAGCTATTGCGAGCAGTCGTGATCGGCGGGGTAATTCTTACCCTCCTCAGAGCACGGCAAATCAAAGCGGTAAGCAACATTAGCGGGTGGCGGGCTTTGGTGGCCGGGTTTGTCTTGATCTTCTTTGGAACGTTGATTGATATAACCGATAATTTTGAAGAATTGAATCGGTTCATAATCGTAGGCGACACCGAAATCCAGGCGTTCTTGGAGAAGGTCGTTGGCTATCTTCTGGGTTTCCTGCTGCTGGCTTTAGGCATTTGGCGGTGGCTACCGAAGCTCATCGAACATGAGGAGCTGACTCGAGAGAAACTTGAAGTGCAAGAAGAACGGTTGAAGGTTTTTCAGGCTACAATGAGAACGGTCAATGACATTGTAAACAACTTTTTGAACAACTTACAGCTGTTTCGACTCGAAGCCGAGGAGAAGAATGCTCTGGAGCCCGAGTCATTAGAGTTGATGGACTCCATCATCCGAGACACAACTACCAAGCTGAGGAAGCTGGGCGATCTCGATTCAACACCAGAGAAACAAATGGCTGGTGGCATCGGCATAGACTATGAGGAAAGCTCTCCGCAAGATAGCACCCATCGGGATAGGAGGAAGCCTCACAGCTCCCCCCTCCCACACCACGCAGAATCCGCCTCCGGCGGACTGCGCGATTCGGCTGATCAGGCAAGTTCAACTCCAGGGGAACGAAAGCCCGAGTGATTCGAAGTGTTTGTCAGGTAAGGCGATATTAACCCATTTGACTTTGCTCATTCGCCACGGGCCTTTACGAGCACAGCCGG
>PIVT01000001.1 GCA_003353845.1 Pseudomonadota bacterium
GACTGGATCTCTGCTGCATCTTTTGCATAAATGGTATATGCTAACCTGTATGAACGCCCAGCGAGAAATTTGGGAAGCCTCCATGGATGAAATTGAGCAGGTGCGTGAAGTGCATCCCGAACTCGTGACGCATGTTGGCCCGCCTTGCGTCACACGCAATGGGTTGATTCGTCCGCGCTGCACCGAGGGTACACACTTCTGTGGCGTTCCTGTGTGGAAAACTTTCCCAGACATCGCCCGAAAAATATGAGCTGCGGAGAAACCATGGCGCTTGCCTTGCAAAGATCCTCACGTTCCCTTTTGACTCTACTTGTTTTTTGGGCAGCTATTTTTCTCGCGCCACTGGCTGGTGCTGAAAGCGAGGAGGCGACCCCACCTGCAACCGAGGAAAAGGCGTTGGCCTTTCCCGTCGAAGGCCTTTGGTACGTCCTCATTCATTACACCGATGATCACGCGGTCGATCCAGCGGCCTGGCGCTGGGAGGATCATTTGTGGTCCATTACAAGCGAAGATCAGAAACTGAGTTGGCGCGATTTCCCCATTGTTATTTTTGATGACAAGACGGGGCGTTTCGAACGCATCGGGCCCAACCCCTTGTCCAAAGTGGGTGGTGCCTGGGAGCCCAACGCGGGGCAGTTGGAAAATATTGGTGTGGGTCTGATGGTGAATGAGCGCGGTGCGCAAACCAAACGCCTGAAGGCGGCTTCGCGGGAGAACGGAACGAGCCACATCCTCTGGGAGTCTCAAGCCCCGGCCCCCGCGACCTCCGCTTCCATGGTGACCTTTTCCAGTACCTGGCGCATCGAGAAGCGAGAGGGCATGCCCCTCTTCTCCTGGAACGACTCGTTGGACTCGGGGCGCGCGGAATCCATGGAGGGGCGCACGGAATTCCGCTGCGAGCGGGTCGATGAGAAGGGCGTGGTGCACGGCAATTTCGATCGAGACGGAGTTCGCCACGGGCGTTTTCGCATGTATCCCTCCGGCGACGTCCAGCCCTTGAAAAAGAAGAAGAAAAGCTTTTTCTGACCCCATAGGCTTCTAGGAAAAATCTAATTCCTGTGGCATGGACACCCAGGCGGGCTCGCTGTATTTTTTGCCGCGGTGAGATGGGGATCTGTCGCACGATGCAAGCTCTCTCTCGCCCTTGTTCCCAGCAAATCACTCAGTAACGAACTGGACCCCACATGACCTCCATCAAACAAACTTCAGCTGCCTCTCTTAATCCCCTCGCCCAAGGCTTGAACGAGACCTTGGAAAAGGTCGCGTCCCCGGTTTACGCCATGCTCTCGGGCTTGGGGCGCCGCCTGTATTTTCCCAAGGGCATCCTTTCTCAAGGTGCCGAGGCCAAGGCCAAGGGCAAGCGTTTCAACGCCACGGTAGGCATTGCCACCGAGAAGGGCGGGCCCATGTACTTGGAATCGATGCAGAGTTTCCTCACCGGATTGGAGCCCGCGGAGGTCTACCCTTACGCGCCACCGGCGGGAAAGCCAGGCTTGCGCCAACTGTGGCGCGAAAAGATGCTGGCTGAAAATCCCTCGTTGCGCGACAAGACTTTTGGCGACCCCATTGTCACCAGCGCCATCACTCACGGTCTGGCCCTGGTGGGCGATCTCTTTGTTGAAGAAGGCGATTGCGTGTTATTGCCCGATAAACTTTGGGGCAATTACCGCCTGACTTATGAAGTCCGCTTGGGAGCCCGCTGTGAAACCTTCCCCTTCTACAATGAGGCGGGCGATGGGTTCAACGTAGAGGGCTTTGCCAGCGCCTTGACGCAAGCCGCCCAAGGGCGGGACAAGCTCATCGTGCTGCTCAACTTCCCCAACAATCCCACGGGCTACATGCCGACGCAGGCCGAAGGCGAAGCCATGATTCAAGCCTTGGAGGCTCAAGCCAAGGCGGGCACGCACTTGGTGGTGGTCTGCGACGACGCCTACTTCGGGCTCTTCTACCACTTGGGTGGCGAGTCCATGACCGAGTCCTTGTTCGGACGACTTACAGGTTTGCACCCCAACCTGTTGGCCATTCGGTTAGACGGTGCCACCAAGGAACTCTTTGTTTGGGGCTTGCGCTGTGGCTTCCTCACCTTTGGACCGGGCGATCCCGCCAGTGCCGAGCAGGTGATCGGGGCGTTGGATACCAAGGTGCGCGGTGCCATCCGCGGTTCCATCTCCAATAGTCCGCAGCTTTCGCAGAGCTTGGTAGAAAAGGGTCTGGCTTCCAGCTCCATCGACCAGGAACGGGCCGCCAAGTGCGCGGAGTTGGGACAGCGCGCCCGGCGCGTGTTCGAGGTGGCCAATGAAGAACGCTTCCAGGAGGCCTGGACGGTGTATCCCTTCAATAGCGGTTACTTCATGTGTGTGAAATTAAAGGGGGTGGAGGCCGAAACCCTGCGCGTGCACCTGCTTGACAAGTACGAGACGGGTTTGATCGCTACAGCTAAGCACGATCTGCGAGTGGCTTTTTCATGCTTGCTGACCGAGGAAGTCGAGCCTCTCTTTGAGATTATTTACCAAGGTGTTTGCGATCTGCGATGAGTGACGCGAAGCCGGGCACATCGGGAGCGGCCGTCCGTCCTCTCGATGGCATCAAAGTGCTGGACCTCTCCCGGCTCTACCCCGGACCCTTGTGCTCTATGTACCTGGCCGATTTTGGCGCCGAGGTGCTTTGCCTGGAAGATCGCCGTTTCGAAAAAGACATCCCTGGCCTGCCCAGTGCACTGCGGAACAAACGGCACATGACGCTGAATCTCAAGCAGGAAGAGGGTCGTGAAATTTTTTTCCGGCTCTTGGAAGGCGCGGACGTCGTGCTGGACGGTTTCCGTCCGGGCGTCTTGGATCGCTTAGGCGTTGGCTACGAGGTCGCCAAGGCACGCAATCCGCGCATCATCTATTGCGCCATCACGGGGTACGGGCAGACGGGGCCCTATGCAGACCACGTGGGTCACGACATCAACTACATCGCGACGGCCGGCCTGCTGGACCAGACGGGCAGCGCCCCCGACGCCCCTCCCGCCATCAGCGGGGTTCAAATCGCCGATGTGGCTGCCGGCGGCATGAGCGGTGTGATTGGCATTTTGCTGGCCTTGCAGGCGCGAGAGCGCACGGGGCAAGGGCAATTCGTAGATATCTCCATGTTGGATGGGATCGTTGGCATGTTGGGAATGGCTGCCACCTTCAAGTGGATGCTGGGCGTCAATGTGGGGCGGGCCGATGGCATGCTGACGGGGAAGTATCCTTTCTACCGCGTCTACCGCTGTGCAGATGAGCGCTATCTATCCATCGGTGCAGTGGAAAATCGTTTCTGGCGCAATTTATGTGAGCATGTGGGCAAGCCGGAATGGACGGCGCACCAGCTTGATGACGTGAAAGTGCCCGAGATGACGGCTTTTTTTGAAGCCTATTTTGCCCGAAAAAGTGTCGATGAATGGGTCGAGGAGCTGGGGGAGCGGAGTGTGTGCGCGGCCAAGGTGCAAAACATCGCTGAAGTGCTGGAAGATCCACATATTCTGGCCCGAGAGATGGTGCATGAATTTCCGGAAGATTTTGGTAAACAACCGCCAATATTGGGGATTCCAATAAAGCTCAGCGATACCCCAGGTCGAATTGAGCGCTTTCCGGCTCGGTTTGGTCAACACACCACCGAAATTCTCAAAGAAATGGGCTATCAGGATGAAGCAATAAAGGCCCTGCAAGAGAGAGGAACGGTTTGACGCTTTGCCTTGACACCCGCCTGTTGGGCGGAGAATGTATGGTCCCGAAGTGCAAGATCTGACGCCAATGGAGTTGTGCCCACCGCGAGTGTCTATAGCGCAACCTGATTTCTTTAGTTGCCCGGTATAATGATGGGGCTACATGTTGAACCGATCTGGAAGGAACGTCGTGGAACCGGCAAGACTATCCCGACTACTCAGTGCAGGCATGACCAGACGGAAGTTACAGATTTCTATCTTTGCCTTGGGACTGGGTTGCATCGCGTTGGGATGGATCTCCATGGGGAATATCCAATCGACGTCGGGTGCCCTGAGCACAGCAGAACTCAGTGAAGAGACTTCTGTCGATACTCCCCCTGTCGCATCCCCTGCGGCCGTTGCGGAACTTAAGTTTGCCAAGAGCCGTTTTGCCGGCCCGCCCTCGCCGCCAGAGCCCTTTGGCCCACCGCTGCCGCCTGCAAAGCCACAGGTGCTTAGCGGAGTGGTCAAGGCGGGAAACTCGCTGGGCCAGTTGTTAGCCGAGCAGGGGATTTCAGCGCAGAACGTTCACCAAATTGATCGCGGAATGCGCTCGGTTTTTGATTTTCGCAACGCCCACGCCGGAGACAAATACCGGCTGATTCTTCACAGCGACGGCTCCCTGATCGACTTCCGCTACTGGCCCGATCCCTTGGTCAGCTTCCATCTCTTCCGCAAGGGTGATCAATTTGTAGCGGAGCGCGAAGATGTTGAGTTGACACGAAGGACCGAAGCGTTGGAGGGTGCAGTTTCCAGCAGCTTCTATAATGCCATTCGTGCTGCGGGCGAGAGCGCTCCCCTGACCAACGCGTTCACGGCGCTGTTTGCTTGGGACGTGGATTTTTCGCGGGATGTGAAGCCCGGTGACCAGTTCAAGATTCTCTACGAGCGGTTTTATCGCACGGATGATGAAGGACAGGAAATCTATGTGCGTCCGGGCCGCATCCTCGTCGCGATGTACAAGGGCGCCAATGGTTCACACACAGCTATTCACTATGAAACAGCTAATGGGCACAGCGGATACTATCGGGCGGACGGAACTTCCATTGAACGCGAGTTCCTCTTATCGCCGTTGGAATACGGACGTGTTACGTCCAAGTACACCATGGCGCGCAAGCACCCGATTCTAAAAATAACGAGACCGCACCAGGGAATCGATTACGCAGCTCCCGAAGGCACACCGATTTGGGCTGTCGCAGATGGCACAGTCATTTCTAAAGGTCAGACCAATGGATTTGGTCGTACCGTGAAAGTGCGTCATTCCAATGGGTACATCTCCTATTACACGCATATGTCGCGTTATCGTACAGGGCTACATGTAGGACAACGCGTGGCACAAAAAGAACTCGTCGGGTACGTGGGGCACTCCGGCTTGGCCACTGGCCCACATGTATGTTTCCGTATCGCAAAAGATGGTCGTTACGTGGATCCCAAAAAATTGCGATCCCCAGCTGGAAAGCCCATTCCTTCAAACGAACTCGCAGCATTTGAGTCGAAACGCAATGCACTGTTAGCGGCGTTGAACGAAACAAATGAAGGTGGCTCCGACGCCGTCGCCATGCTTTCCGAAGAAGCCACTTCTCTCTAACACTCCTCCGGCCAGGATAAGCTGGCCACACCGGTTTAATTCCCTTTGGACGAAGAAACTGCTCAATCCGAGAACCCCCCGCTGACGCGGGAAGACCTGATCGCGTTTATTCGCGGTGGCGAGACTCCTCCGCAAGACTGGGTCGTGGGGACGGAGCACGAGAAGGTCGGTGTCTACAGAGAGGATTTCGCACCCGTTCCCTACGAAGGGCCACGAGGAATTGGCGCCTTCCTCAATCGAATGGCAGAGCTGGACGGTTGGCAATTGGTGTACGAGGGTGAGAACGTTATCGCGTTACTCAAAGAGGGCGCGAGCATCACCTTGGAACCCGGTGGGCAACTGGAACTATCGGGCGCGCCCTTGCGAACGATTCATCAAACCTGCGAAGAGTTCCACGATCATTTGAGATTGGTAAAAGAGATTTCCCACTCCTTCGGCATCATTTGGTTGGGATTGGGAATACGACCCTTACACGGCGTCGACGACGTTCCACGCATGCCCAAAACCCGCTACGGCATTATGCGGGCCTATTTGCCGACACGCGCAAAACTGGGCGTTGAGATGATGCACCTCACAGCAACCGTGCAGGCTAATTTTGATTTTTCAGATGAAGTGGACATGCGCCGCAAGATGCAATTGGCGACAGGGGTCTCGCCGATACTCTCTGCCCTGTATGCGAACTCCAGTATCGCTGAAAAAAAAGCGACGGGATACGCCTCCCGCCGTTTGCGAATTTGGCAAGACACGGACCCTGATCGCTGCGGATTGTTGCCCTTTGTGTTCGATCCAGATTTTGGGTACGGCGATTATGTTGACTGGGCCCTCGACGTGCCCATGTTCTTCATTGTTCGCAATGGGCAATACATTGCCCTGCAGGGAAAAACTTTTCGTCAGTTTATGTTGGAAGGGCACGGAGAGCACAGCGCCAAGGTAGGAGATTTTGAATTGCATTTGACGACACTGTTTCCTGAGGTTCGCCTGAAACGTGTCATCGAAGTGCGAGGATGCGATGCCGTTCCGAGCCCGCTGACTTGTGCGTTGCCAGCCTTTTGGAAAGGCTTGTTGTACGATAGAGAGGCTTGTGATGCGGCCTGGGAAGTAGTGAAGAGCTGGGAATTCGAAGAACGAGTCGAGTTTCTCATGGCAGCGGCGAAAGACGGGTTGAGTGCGCGCACGAAGCGTGGAAGCGCGAAAGACCTGGCCGCGGAACTGATTACTATTTCCAGCGCGGGGTTGCGACGAATCGCGCACGCAGGGCATGGAGAACCGGATGAGACCTCGTTTCTCGCGCCCTTGGAGGCACAAATTGCCAGCGGCAAGAGCCCTGGTGAACAGTTATTGGAAAAATGGGAAGGGGAGTGGGACCATTCGCTTCCCCGGTTGATGGACTACGCTCGATACTGCTGATACGTTCAAGCGTCCACGCTCTTTTCGGAGGCAAGTTAGATGAATTCCAAATCGCTCAGGGTTTCCTTCACGCTCGATGAAAATGATCTGAAATATTTTCGCAGTCTTCACAAGAAGGCCAAAAAAGGGGCGCGTGATCGAGACGCGAAAGGAATCATTCAAGAAGTCGAAGCCCTGATCAAGAAGGTTCGGAAAAAGGGTACCATGCCTACCTATTTGATTGAGGCCATTGGAATCCTTGAGTCCTTGATTAAATTGTTGCACGACAAAGAATACGCGGTGCCCAAGAGTGTTTCGAGAGATATCGTGGCGGCACTGGCTTATTTCGCTCATAACGAAGACTTGATTCCAGATGACATTCCAGTTCTCGGCTATCTCGACGATGCGATCATGATCAAGTTCATTCAAGAAGAATTGAAGGAAGAACTTTGGGCGTATGGGAAATTTACAGAATTTCGTGAGGGTGCCGAAGTTCGTCCCTGGTCGCATGTGGCCCGCGAGCGCTTACCCGGTCGGCTCGAAGAGCAACGTAAGAAGTTGAGAGCGCAGGTCAAAAAGCGAAAAGAATCTCGCGAAGAGAAACGTAAGTCCATTTTCTACCTGGGCTGGTAGCACCCACCGAGGCTTTCATGTCCGCGCCGGAACGTACTCGCATACTCCTTGTCGATGATGAAGAGGCTATTCTTGAAACCTTGGAGTACACCTTCGAGGACGACTACGAAGTATTAACGGCGATCAACGCACTGCGCGGTTTAGAAATTCTCGAGGCCAACGCACCCGTCGCCGTGGTGATTTCCGATCAACGCATGCCACGCATGACGGGCACCGAGTTTTTAGCTCAGGTGCTTGAGCGCTATCCCGACACGGTGCGCATTATCCTCACTGGTTTTGCAGACATGACGGCCATTATCGAAGCGATTAACGAAGGGCAGATCTACGCGTACATCCCCAAGCCTTGGGATCCTGAACAGCTAAAGCAAGTGGTGTCCAGTGCCGTCGCTCACCACGAGTTGGTGCGCGAGAATCGACGTCTGGTGGAAGATCTAGGCCGAAGCAATCTCTTGCTTGAATCGGTGATGACTCGGTTGGTACGCGGTTGCCTCGCACTCGATGGCGCGGGCATGATTCAAGCCGCCAATCCTCCCGCGCTGCGTTACCTCGGTCTACCGATCGATGCTTGTGGCATGCTCTTGGAGGATGCACTGGCCAAGGGGAGCGCTTCTCCAGTGGCAGAGAGCGTCCGTCGCCTTCTCGATGGGGGTGCGAGTCTGTGCGAAGAACTCGATGCCAGCATTGAAGGCAAGGCACGGCGTTTGCGCATTGCTGTCGACCATTTGATGGACGGGGACGGACAGGGAATTGGCAATGTGGTCTTTTTTCGCGAGGTCTCTCATGAACCCTATCGCCGCAAGTTCGAGGGGATTCTCTCTTCCTTGTTGGGCGGGGACGAGCCTTTGCGCGAGCGCTTGGAGGAAGCCCTGACCCGGTTGCGCGTTGTCGTGGCAAATTTGAAGAGCGCTGAAATTGTCTCAGAAGGTATGATGGATTTGGAAGAAGCGGCCATGCGCGCCATGACGGCCTTGCAGAGTTGGCTCGACGTTGATAGCACCATGGCCCGGGAAGAGGCTCCCGACGTGCAACCTTTGTTGGACCGCTTACTGGAGGCTCGTCGCAGTTGGCCTCTACCCGAGGAGCTCCCCGAGCGAGTGCGCGAGTTGGAGAGCCGGGTGGAAAGCTATGGCGAATCGGGTAAGAATCCCAAGCAGCCCATACTTTAAAAGTGAATCTGGCTGTTTGAGCCAAGGAGAAAAAGGTGGATCACACACGAGTCTTGATCATTGGTAGCGGACCGGCTGGCTATACGGCAGCGATTTATGCCGCACGTGCCGAGCTTTCACCCACCATGCTTTCGGGCCTCGTCGCCGGTGGCCAACTCATGCTCACCACCGAAGTGGAGAACTTTCCCGGCTTCCCCAACGGAATTTCCGGTCCAGATTTAATGGCCCAGTTGCAAGCCCAGGCGGAGCGCTTTGAGACCCGCATGATGGCCGAGGATGTCACGGAGGTCGATCTCTCCAAGCGACCCTTCACGGCCAAGACCAGCGAGCGAACGATGACGGCTGACACGGTGATTCTCTCCACAGGGGCCTCGGCGCGCTGGATGGGAATTCCCTCGGAAGAACGCTTGATGAATAAAGGTGTTTCGGCCTGTGCGACCTGTGACGGATTTTTCTTCCGCGAGAAGGCCATGGCCGTTGTGGGCGGAGGCGATACCGCGCTGGAAGAAGCCCTTTTCCTCACGCGTTTTGCCTCGAAGGTGACGGTGATTCACCGTCGGGATGAGTTGCGCGCCTCCAAAATCATGCAGGATCGCGCCCTGAAGCATGAGAAAATTGAGTTTGCCTGGAACGCTGTGGTGGATGAGGTGCTGGGTGAGGATGAAGTGACGGGCGTTCGTTTAAAGGACACCCAGACGGGCGACACGCGAGAAATTGAATTGGGAGCTGTGTTTATTGCCATCGGGCACACCCCCAATACGGGCTTCCTCGGGGGGCAATTAGAAGTCGATGATGCGGGTTATATCAAGGTCGAGGCCGGCACGACGCGGACCAGCGTCGAAGGGGTCTTTGCCTGCGGAGATGTTATCGATCCCCATTATCGACAAGCGATTACCGCAGCCGGGACAGGCTGCATGGCGGCCATTGATGCCGAGCGCTGGTTGGCTGAGAAAGAGGGCTAGTCGATTCCTTACAAAACCCGAGGGATGAGGTTTTTAATCCCCCAGACGCATATGGACGCTTGCTGGGGATAGAAATCGGAGTACGCTTTAGCCTATGCCCTTATCCAGAGAGCGATTAGAGCAGCTCATCGAGCATTCGAGTGACATCGTGATTGCCACGGATCGTACCGGGCATGTCGCTTATTATAACGATGGCGCCGCGGCCAGCCTGGGTTACACCGCCAAGGAAGTGCACGGTAAATTTGCCGATATCTTCTATCCCGATATTGCAGAGGCGCGCCGGGTGATGGGTGCCATGCGCTCCGATGAAAACGGTCCCCACGGCAGGGTCGAGACCTTCCGCACTCGACTGATCAGCAAGGCCGGCGAAATGATTCCCGTCGCCATTTCCGGTTCTATTATTTATGACAACGATGGCGAGGAAAAAGGCACCATCGGGTTTGCCAAAGATTTGCGAGAGATTTTGCGGAAAGATCAATTGGCCACCTTGGGAGAGGTAGCCATTGGCCTTTCTCACGAAATCAATAATCCACTAGCCGTCGTGTTGAACCAGGTGGAACTGCTCGAAGCCGAGATCTTTCAACTCGCGGGAGAACGCGATTGTTCTGAAGAAATCGAGCGGTTGGATTCCCTGCGCCGAGAAGTCGCACGCATTGGAGAAATTCTGACGCGCTTGGGTGAGATGGTCGAAGATGAGTGTTATGAGACCGTTGACTACATTGGCCCTTCAAAGATGATCGACCTGCGCAGTGAGACGCGCCGAGGGCCATCCGTGGATCGTCGCTTGCAGGGATTGCGCGTGCTGGTGGTGGATGACGATCAGGGGGTGTGTCGCTCCATTTGCGAGATTCTTGAAAAAGAAGGCTGTGAGGTCTCTTGTGCAGAAGATGGGATCGACGCGCTGGAGTGTTTGGAGCAGAAACAATTTGATGCTGTTCTCTCCGACGTACTCATGCCGCGCATGGATGGCCATGACTTGTATCTGGAAGTGAAAGAGAGATACCCGAACCTACCCATCATGATGATGACGGCGTTTCATTACGACAAAGATCACATCATCAAGCGCAGCCGCGTTGAAGGGCTTACGGGCATCGTGTTTAAAAAACCTGTCGATCCGGAACGCCTGCGCAAAGCGCTGCTCGAAGTGTCGGGCCGCGCGGTGAAGGCGTCCTAGCGACACAAATCACGGTCACTTCTTCCACACCCACTTTGTGCAGTACTCGCGCGGCTTCCTCAGTCGTAGCACCTGTGGTCACCACATCATCTACCAGCCACACTGATTTCGGCGTCGGTCGCTTTCCCCGATAGGCAAACGCACCTCTGACATTCTTTCTGCGTGCGAGTCTACCCAAGCCCGTTTGGCTGGGGGTATCTCGTAGGCGGGTCAAGGCCACGGGCAGGCAAGGAATGCCATAGCCATGGGCCAGGGCCCGAGCCAAGACACAGGCCGGGTTGAAACCGCGTTGGTGCAGGCGCCTTCGATGCAGGGGGATCGGGAGGATGGCGTCGGGTGAAGGACCGTGGATTGCCGCAGCGGCTTCAAGGATAAGGTGCTTCAGCAGGCGCGCAGGGCTGGGGTTGAGCCCCATTGAGCCGGAGGGTGGGTATTTAAAGAGATGGATCTGAGAATCGATGGGAGGGCCGTATGTCGTGGCTTCGGCACACTGGTAGAAAGAGGACTGCATCGCATGGGGTGGTTTGGTAAGAGCCAGGCGGCAGCCATCACACAACACCATTTCCCAGTCCTCGCCAACATCGCCGCAAAGGGTGCAGGAGGGAGGAAAAAACAATGCGGAGACATTGCGAAGCCAAGGACGCAGAACAGCCATGAACCCTTACTACCAGATTGCTTGGGCCGCGGGCTTGTAGGCTGACAGACGGTGCACGAAAAAAGATCAGAGACCGTGCAAGCAGGCCAACGAAAAACCCCGGCTGCCAAGAATGGCAAGCCGGGGCTTTCTTCTACATGGTTTTTCGAACGGGCAATTAAGGTGCGGTGACGACACCCGATCCGCCAGCGACCTGAGTCGCAACCAGCGCAGTGGGAGTGTCCAGTTGGATCCTTCCGGCACCACCGGTGTTATTGGGGTAGAAGCAAATTCCGCTGCTGCCACAAGCGCCACCCGTAGAAGCGGCGGAGACAGCCATGGTGACATCGTCCTTTCCACCCGCATCACCATCGACCTGTCCTACGGTGATCGACGGGCCGGCCTTGCCATTCATGTATTTCCAGGGGGTGGCGCCGCCATCCAAGTATATGTAGGCGGCCGCAAAGTCGATCCAGCTGATCGCGACGTCAGCCTTACCGCTGGCATCGATATCGCCGACAGCAAAGTCGGAGGTCGTCTTACCATGAATCTTGGTCCAGGCTGGAGCAGCGCCATCATCGTTGTATCGCCAAAAGGCGTTGGCGGGAGATTGCGTGACGCCGAAATCAATCAGGGCTTCAGCCTTGTTGCCGGCGATTCCGTTGACATCACCAGCACCGAGCTTGGTCGCAACCCAAGGATGAAGCTTCTTCCAGGTGTTGGTCACAGTGATGTTCTTGACCACCCATGTACCCCAAGAGGGGAGCGCATGGATCACGTCGAGATTTCCGTCACCATCGATATCACCCAGGGCGAGGGCAATGGGGGCCTCGGAGCCAAAGAGCGGTAGGTAATTGGTTGAGTCAAAGGCGGATACGCCGTTCTGGCTATCGTTGAGGAGATAGCAAAGGCGTTTGCCACCGAAGCTGGGGAATGCGAAAACGATCTCTTGCTTGCCATCGACATCTCCATCGAGATCACCAATGGCGATCAAGCTTGCTTGGAGGTTGATGAGTCGCTGCCAGGTGCCGTCGTCGTAGCGAATCCAGGTTCCCGTGTTGGTGACATTTCCACCGGAGGAACTAAAGGACCCTACGATGTCGGCAATGCCATTACCATCGACGTCACCTGTTGCAAAGACGTCAGGGGCCAGGGAGTTAAGCGTTGTCCACGCGGTCGTATCGTAATCCCAGACCTGAAGCCCATCGCCGCCGACAGCCGCGACGATATCGTCATTGGGAGGGGGTGCCGTCCCGGCGGAAACTGGAAGCGCAATGCCGGTAGCCAAAGCGACACCTGCACATAGCGATATAAATGTTTTGAGTTTATTGAGCTTCATACTATTTGTTCTCCTTACGAAAACTTACTCGACCACGGGGATAGCTTGACGCGGATGCGAGCCTCCCCCGAGGCTAGAAAATTTTAGGAACTACCGAGGTGTCGAACACAATCCGCCGCTCGTTGCCCTAGTAGCCCCCTTCGGCTTAGCTTAACGCACACCTTAGCGTAGCTTCAATTCGAGCTCTTGGCAGCCGCTAGTTTCCCATTTTGCATTACAAATAGGCAATAAAATAGAGGGCTTCCGTCATCTCAGGAGATGACATGCGCCTGATCTGCCGCTGGATGAACAGCCCTGGAAGTCCCTTGACCAGCCAAAAAATGCAGAACCCCCAGCCCGGACGGGACCGTCTTTCCAATTCTTCGGTACCTTTTGCAAACAATGAACTTCAAAGATGAATTTCCATCGGCCATTGCGAGATGGTCCCCGAGGGTGCCGTTCATTTTGCCGATTCTGGTTGCTCTTGCATATCGAGATTTGGCGAAAACAGATCTGTATCAACGCACAGTAAGCGAGGTTGAGGGGGCGGGGTTTTTTGAGCCGACGACCACATCGCCCCTCCTCGTCGTCACACTCTCTATCTGGGTCATTTTCAACCGAAAAACTCAAATCAAGCGGGTGATGGGGCGCGGATCAGCGCCACTCAGTGCGGGCCTGTTGCTGGCCTTCTCGGCTCTGATTTATCTCTGGTCTTACTATGTGGGTGCCGTCAGTCTCTTGCTGATTTCCCTGATCACGCTGATCCTGGGCGCAGGAGCTCTGCTGGGCGGCGCTCCCTTGATGGGTTTGCTGGCTCTGCCCGCAGGTTTGCTCCTATTGGCCTTCCCCTGGCCCGCGGTGCTGATGAATCAAGTTGTTTTCGGGCTTCAGAACGCCGCTGCTTGGCTCACCCTGGCCATCCTGGAACTCTTTTCCTATGAGGCTGTTCGCTCAGGGGATCTCATTCTTGCCAATAAGCAGGTTTTTCAGGTGATCGAAACCTGTAACGGGCTGCGGTCGATGGAAACGCTGGTCATGTCGGCCTTACTGTATATGGAGATTGCAGAGCGAAGGCCCTTGCACCGACTCATCATCGTGTGCTGCGCCCCCTTTGTTGCCTACTTCCTGAATGGCCTGCGCATCATTTCCATTGTTTTATATCCAGGGGATACGAGCCACACCGCGCAAGGGATCGTGGCGTTGATCGTGGGGATCTTCACAATCGTGTTTCTGAGTTTTCTCCTGGAAAAAATTTATAAACCAAGGCCTCGTATTCAAGCCGCTTTGCCGGAGGCGAGAAAAAATGAGTTCGGGTGGGTTGGGACAGCGTTGCTCTGCGGGGCACTTGCCATCAGTTCTTTTTTAGTGGTGCCCTACGAGTTGGTGAAACCAAAACCGTTAGAGCTTTCCCGCGTCCCTCTGGCCTTGGGAGGATGGGTTGGTAGTGCCAAGCGAGTCGATCGTACTTATCTCGGGAGCGTAGGTTTTTCCGATGAAATTGCTGTGAAGTACGAAAAAGGAAAACGGGCAATCAACCTCTTCTTCGGGTCAGATGATCTGACAAATCCCATGAGGAGTTTGCGTTCCCCGAAAGCGGCTCTGCAGAAAACAGGGATTGATGTTATCTCTAGAGAGCGTATTTACGACTCACCCGTAGCGGATGAGGTCCAAATCATGCTTGTCCGTTCTGCTACTGACAACCAGTATCAGTTGATTTATTCCTGGTACGACGGAGTTGAGTCATTGGGACGTGAAGTGATGCGCGCGGTATTGTTCTTGGAAGCAAGCCCTTTCCGACGTGAGCGCGGTTCTTATGTTGTTCAACTCTCGACGTTAATAGGGCGAGGTGAGCCAAGCCGAGCTGTGTACCATGAGACGATCGCCACAATGGAGCCACTCGCACTTCAATTTCATGATGCGATGGAAAAAATTATTCAACCGGTACCTGAAACCGATCTTGGGAATTAAGAGATGCCAAAAGAAATAAAGACCCATCAGCCTGCAGAAGGCGACTTCTATGTTGAGACGACTCTTTCCAAGGAAAAGTTACTTCCCCTGTTGGAAAAGTGGAGCCCCTGGCGTATGGAAGTCACGTTCTCGAATGGTGTCAGCACCTCCGATCTAAGTCGCGGTGAAATTGGCTGGGTCTACAATCAGCAACCCCTCCGCAAGTTGGCCATGCTCAAGAAGCATCTTTCTTTTGAGAAATTATCTGGAAAACGTGTGCTCGATATCGGTTTCAATCTCGGCTACAACTCGATTCATCTTGCGGCCAATTACGGAATGGAAGCCGTCGGATTGGATGTTTCAGAGCATCACAAAGAAGTCGCTGAATTCCTGGCAGGCCTGAGCAATGTTCAAGAGAAAACTCAGTTTCGACTGGGAGATGCCACCTTCTATGTAGAACCCGAGGGCTTTGACTTCGTCTTGCATTTCGGCACGCTCTACCACTTGCCGAATCCCTTCTTATCTTTGGAAAATTCGATGAAGAGTCTTCGACCGGGTGGTTATCTGGCCTTGGAGACAGCTTGCTATAACGGCGAGGATCCAACGCTTTGTAAATTTATACGTCAGACTTATGACGACACCACAAATTTCTGGGCACTTAGCAAACCGGTGATCGAAGAGATGCTTGAATTGTATGGCGCGCACGACGTTCGTATCGTTCAGGAAAGTGAACCCATGAATTACAAAGAGTTGTCGATGTCTCGTGTTCTATTCCTGGCGCAGAAAGGATAGAGGCGGCTTCAAAGGGTCCAGCCAGGCCTCATTTTTTGGGCAGTTTGGCCTCGATGTCGATAAAACCGCTGGCGAGAGGTTCTCGATCCGAGACCATGTCAGCGCTCGCTTCGAAGCTGACCTCCACTTCCAGTAGGCTCACCCCGTCAAAGGCCGCGGGGAGATACCAAACCAAATGATTGGTTCCCATTTTTTTCGCTTCCTTGGGTTGAAAAGTTCGACCATTCACCTTGATCTGAAAAGCGAAAGGCAGATCTGTTTCCAATGTCGTTTTGGAATTAATCCAGGGCCGTAGGTGGATCTGGCTACGATCTCCTTTGGCTCGCAATAAGACCATAAGGCTCTCAAATTCTGTGATGCGCTTGGTTCCGCCGACCACCTGCAAGGGGGGCGGATCCTTGAAGTCGACGCGAGCAGAGGTGATGCTGTTTAGACTTTCCTCAAGAACCAAATCGGTCATATCCATTTCTCGGCGATAACGTTCTTCAAAGTCCTGTAACTGATTCTTGGTCGGGGGCTGGCATTGGATGCCTGCATCGGGCAACAACTGCTCCAGCAGTTTCTCATACAATAATTCTGCCATGAGCCGATGCGCTATTGGATTGGGGTGTGAATCCCACCCCAGGCTGTATTTATTCTTGTAATTAGCTCCAGATCCGAAGTAATACCCGAAGTTCAGAAAGGGCAGCGCCAGTCGATCTCGTAGATTCAGCAATTTTTTCAACATCAATTTCGGAGCGCTGACGGTCGTGAAGATCATAGGGGTTTTGTTTTGTCGGAGGAGTACGTGGGTTCTGAACAGGTCAACTTCGATGGCTCGCCAGACTGGAGTCGCCGTGTGAGAGTAGGTTGATAAATAGCTGGCAATAACATTTTCCCGAATCAGGCCCATCTCAGATCCCTCGGTCTTGGCCCTCTCCAATTCTGCCTCAAATTTAGCGTAATCAACTTCCGGGCTCTGGTGAGTCAACACGATGAGTGAGCGGTTGTAATGAAGCTCAATGAATCGAAACAAAAAACTCTTTTTGCGAAGTTGCTCATGAAAGGGTAGGCGCATCTTGTGATAAAGGAGCGACCGCTTTACAAGCGTTTGCTTCAGGTGTGTGGGTCCCCAATGGAGATAACCTTCGGAATCTGCTTGCATGGCAGGCTCGATGTCATTGTGAACGAAAGTCAGAATTACGAAATCGGGTTCAAGCTCCAAGCCCCGATCACGTAGGTAGGCGAGTTCTTGGTGTATGTTGTAGCCCGAGACACCAGCATTGATGACTTCGAAGGTGAGGCTTTCGCAACTTTCGTTGAGTATCTGTTCCAGTTGTTTGGCGTAGGTTTCCTCAGCTCTTACGCCAAAACCGTAAGTGATTGAATCACCCAGTACTAAAACCCGTATGACACCTTCGGGTTTGGGGATCTCATATTCCTTGTCGCGAAGGCCCAGGGAGTTGGTTTGGATCGGGTTGGCGTAGGCGATGCCTTTGTAATTCGGAATATGCTCGTAGCTGACGGCCTCATTTTCACTGGGTTGGTAAACGGTGGGGAAAGGTTGGTTGATGGCTGGAGGGGAGGCAATGCGCAGCCCGATTTCCATTACAATCAACACAAAAACCAAAGAGGCAATTAGCAGAAGTCCGCGAGCAAGGATTTTCATAACTATCTATTCCAAATATTCCAAATATTCCAAACGAAGCCGAGCATCAGGAAGTCGAAGCTCCTTTTTTGCGCATCCAGAAGCCGCCTCCTGGATTCTTTTCACATAAGGGCATGTGTTGACGGAGCTTATCCAGATGTTTCAGAAACATAAAGTGGTTGAAGTAAAGTATGTCGAAGGCATTGTTGTACTGAAGGAAGGAGCGCAGCATGTACGACTCGTTCCAAAAGCGCCCCTCATATACCCACTTCTTCGGGTACTCGAATGGAAATGAGATGTCGTGAAAGTGCACGACTACGCCAGGGCGCAACCGAGGCAGAATGTTAAAGAAGATGTGGTTCACATCGCTATCGATTTTTGAAACATGAGTGGAGTCGATGAAAAGGATGTCTCCGTCTTCGAGAATGTCGAACACCTCGGGGTCTACATCTTGCAGTCGACTTTCGATGACGGTGCAGTTTTTCTGGTCAGCACCTCGCATCAGTCCGAGCAGTCGCTCGGGATAGGGCTCGATAAACGTAAATTCTACGGAGTGATTGAGAAACAGGTCATTGGTATCGAGTGAAACCGCAGACGAAAATCCGGATCCAATCTCAATAAGTCGCGAGGGCTTGAAGTGGCGAAGCATCCCGTACAGAATGATGGCATCGCCGTAGGAATACATAGAATTTTCAAAGTAGTATCGAAGCCCGGGCTCTGGTGAATCCTTGAACGGGAGTTCATCATAAAAGGCAGAGAGATCTTTCAGGAACTGAAGCTGAGTGTCCTCGGCGAGATCGATCCCTGCGACCTCTTTTGATCGATGAGTAAAAATCTGGTCCTCATTGGCACGGATCTCGGAAACATTGGGAATGGGAGAATAGAAATGCCCGGGAGGAAAACCTGTTGGCTGCGGAGAGGGAGAGGGCTGTATCGACTTGCGCAGCGATGATAAAATTGATTTGGATTTAGACATGATGGTAGCCCCATGCTCATTGCGGTCGTTGTCTTGAAGGGACTGACAGCGCTCACGAAAATTTTTAACTAAAAGATCAAAGTTTTCAATTTGATTGATCTTGGATTCAAGCAACTCCTTGTGGTGGTCGTAAAACGCTTGATCGAGTTGGTTTCGTTCGAGCAACTCATTCATTAACACCTCATCATCCAGTTTTTCCGGGACCTTTGCCACGCGTTGGTCGAGAGACTCACTTCTAGTGCGCATGACATTTTTCTTGATGAAGGAAAGATCAATTTCTGAAAAGTGATTGGAGAGTACGTGCTCGGCCAGGGTCAAGCTCTCGTCCAAGCGATCGACAATGCATACCGCCGCAAAGCTTGAGAGAGATTCTATGGCTGCATCGAGATCAGCGAGTCGTCGATTTATCGACTGGGGATTTGCCGTGTCATAAGGTGTGAAGTAGGAGACTTGATGATTCGTCAGGACCGTCGAACCACTGCGTTGCCGTAGCCGCCATTCAACATACTCTCGAAAAGTGGAGCAGCGAGCCTTTAAGGATCCGGGCGTCTCTTCTGGCTGTTGTCGCTCGTAATGATAAATAGATGCGACCCGATCGATTGGATGGCGGAGAGATACAATGCCAAAAATGTTTGTGTCCACAATGTCTAGAAAGGGGAGACGTGGTTGGTGAGTTGAAAAGGCGGAGATCTCGGGATGGTCTTCAATGTAGTCGCGAACGGTATCGGGAGTCAGGGTCGTCCAAGGCACATCGCCATCGAAGGTCAAAAATTTGCCGGGAAACTGTTTTGCCAAGGCCCAATCGATGGTAGATCCGGCGTTCTTGAAAACATGACAGTGGAAGATTACGTTTCGCACCCTGGCCCCTTGTGGCAATGCATTTGGCAAATAATGTCTTGGAATCCCTTGAGAATATCCATGGGCATGAACTTATTTCGACTTAGGGGCAGAGGATAATGCCTTTTCCAGAGCTGTCCGTGCCGCCTCAAAAGAAAAATGTTTTCGAATATTCTCCATTCCATTGGCAGAGAGCCTTCCCCAACACTCAGGGTCCAGATAGACATCGGCAACCGCCTGGGCAAAGTCATCGGGTTTTTCACAAACCATGACATCGACCCCGTGAGAAAGGTGCATGCCCTCGCATGCAATGGGCGTTGCGACACAAGGCACTCCGAAGGCGTGACTCTGATTGACCTTCCCCTTGACGCCCGCGCCATAACGCAATGGCGCAATGGATACTCTGCAGGATTCGAAAAGAGGAGTGATGTCTTCGACGTAGCCGTGAACAATAATGTCATCGGTCGCGAGGTCGAAAATCTCCTGCGTGGGTTTGCTGCCGACAATGTGCAATTTAGCCTCGGGAAGTAGCAGCTTGACCTTGGGAAAAATCTCCTCACAGAACCAGGTAATGCCATCCACATTGGGCAAGTGTTCGAAACCTCCGATAAACAGGAGGTCGGCACGTGATCGGTAGGGGGTCGGCTTTTCGTAGGGGCTATGTATATTTGAGACGACGTGTGTTTCGATGTCGGGAGCGATCTCTTCAAGCAAGATTTTCTCTTCGGCACTGACGACGAGTGCCCTGTCTGCCTGCCTGGCAATGGCGAGTTCGAGTTTTTTTGTCTCTTCGGCTGCATCTCGTTTGTTGCAGCAGTCAACGAGTTCGGCTTCTCGGCGCTCTCGAAGAAAATGAAGGTCGACGGTATCGAAGAGAGTGATGGCCTGCGGACAGAGTTTATTGACGAGATCCATGTATTTCCGACCCACCATAAGCCTGCTTAAAATCACGACGTCAAAAAGACCACCTGATTTTTTCAGATAGGATTCGACGGAGCAGCAGAAGGGTGTGTAGATCGTCTCAACGCCAATGGCTTGAAGCTCTCGTGTGTAGGGTTGCTCACTGTCTAGATTGTCTGGAACGAAGGTGACCTTGTAACCCATTTCCTTTAATACCAGAATGAGGTTCCACATACGGACGGAGCCAGAGTCTTTATCTGGTGTCAGCACACGATGGTCTATAATCAAGGCCCTTTGTTCAACAGATCGCTCCCTTTCCAACTCCGGACTTTTCCCGTTGCTGCGATGGCTGATTAATGTGTTCTGCCATCGCTGATAGAAGGTTTTGGAGTTGATCTCTTGAAAGCGCTTTAACCCACTGTTTAGATCCGTTCCGCAGGACACGCCTTCAAAATGTATAATCGAAGCGGTTGGTTGGTAGTAGACTTGTAGGCCTTCCTCCCGCACGCGAAAGGCGAGGTCGGTGTCCTCGTAGTAAGCGGGGGCGTAGCGGGTATCAAAGAGGCCCAAATTTTTAAATAATGCGCGGGGAATCATGAGTAGGGCACCGGAGCAATAATCAACGGCCCGGCAATAATTGTATTCGGGAGTTTCGGGGTCATCGCCTCGACCGTAGTTCCAAGCGCTGCCATCACGCCAAACGATACCACCAGCTTCTTGCAGTTGGCCGTCCGGGTAAACGAGCTTCCCTCCGACCATCCCGGCATCGCTGAAATCCTGGAAGGTCTGATAGAGCCTTGCGAGACACGAAGGGGAAACGAGGGTGTCGTTGTTGAGGAAAAGAAGGTATTTCCCCTTCGCCTTCATCGCGCCTGCATTGCAAGTTCCAATGAAGCCCAGGTTGGTTCGGTTTCGCTGGTATCGAAGGTGAGGAATCTTTTTCAGCATTGAGGTGTCGACGTCGGGAGAGGCATCGTCGACGACAATCACTTCAAAGGTTACCGGGCCTTCCACAGCCATCAGAGAGGTGAGACAGGGAAGAGTGTAGGAGAGATCGTTGTAAACGGGGATGACCACAGAGATCAGTGGTGAAGAGCTTTTCGGGAATGCAATCTTCTCCAGAGAGGATTGGAAATCACCCGCTTCGATGGGGCTTGTTATGGCTACCGTGGGTGTGTCCTTTTTGAAGCTGGCATGAGGCGGGATGAAAGTGGGTTTGGAAGCTCCGAACTTTCGCCAGGCCCAGGGTAAGATTTGGGATGGTTGTCGAATACTTTGCTTCATGAGGTGGCGTATTCGATGAAATCGTCTCCAGCGGTTGTCGAGATCTGCCTGGATATTCCACAAGGTTCGCCGATCCCGGTGGAGCTCTTCATCTATTTTTTGAAGCCAATCCGTTCGCTCAGAAACGACCTGGTTCAAATTCGTATAGGCTTTTTGCAGCCCACGAATGTTTTCGTGGGCGATGCTGACTTGCTCAGTCTCTTCGGCGAGTCTCTGCTTGAGGTAGACCTTTGCCTCATGGCTGCGTGCCAACTCCTTGCGGAGTTCTAGGATTTGATTCTCAAGTTGAGATGCCGTGTCGGACAAAGTGGATGCCGTGTTCGACTGGTTTTGCTCCAGCTGAGTCGACAGTGCGCGATTGACCTGGTCTAGTTCCGATTGAAGCGAGGCCTGCAGTTCCGAGCGCGACGTCGCAATTTTTTGGGAAACCTTTTGCTGCTGCTGCGCCGAGGTCTCCCGGATCAAGGCAGCGGTGCTCTCAGATTGTTCCAATGAACGATCGCGGATCTGATTTTCAAGAGAGTCTAGTTTACCTTCGAAGGTACGGTCTAAGGCAGTGGTGCTATCCGATTGTTCCAATAGCTGATCGTGAATTTGATTTTCAAGGGTGTCTAGTTTGTCGTCTAAGGCACGACTTAACGCAGCGGTGCTCTCAGATTGTTCCGATGAATGATCGTGAATTTGATTCTCGAGCGCGTCAATCTTTTCACCGAAGGTACGGCTTAAGGTCGCCTTTGATTCTTCTAAACTATTCGATAGTTGGCTGACAGCACCGGATGTTTCCTCGCGTACCGAGTTGACGGCATCGGAGATCTCAGACTGAAGAACGGTCGTTTTCTCGGACAATAGCTGTTTCAAATTCCGAGTTCGTTCGTCGATCTCACTTGCAAGCTGCTGTTGGAGTTCGCTGGTTCGGGCGTCAAATTCATTGCGCAAACGCTGGTGGCTGGAAACCGTTGTCTTCGATGTGGTTTCGTGCAGCTTGTTGCTTTCCTCGCGTTGCTTTTCCAGCGCAGCGATGGCATCTGCGGTGGCTCGATCTAGATCTTCTCGCAAAGATCGAGTTTGGTCTTGAATGAGAGAACCCAATGCCGCAGCGGACTCTTCAATCATTCTCTTTGAAGACTCAGTGTGATCCTGAGCTAGTTGCTGTTGCTGCTGCTTGAGTTCAGAGGCTCTTTCCTCAAGATCCTTGCTGAAGTCCTGGCGCAGGACCTCAGATTGTTCCTGCTGGTGTTGTTTCTGATCTTCCAGAGTGGAATGGATGTGTTTACGTACTTCAACGACTTGCTCGCCCAGAGACGATTCCAAATTCTTGCCGAGCTTCTTGGCTTGACCGGAAGCGGTATCTTTTGCGAGTTGGAAAACCCGGTCTTGTTGATCCCTTATCTCTTCCTGAATCGAAACCAAGCTGGAATGGCTCGACATGGACGATTCGAGCAAGAGGGGATCGATGGCTGAAAGCTTCTTCTGAAACTCTTTACGCAATGCGTTAAAGGCCTGCTCGTGTCGCTGTCCATCGCCATGGACAGCGCTCGCGTTGAGCGACTGGAGTTTTTCCAGTTCCTTTCCAAATCGCGGAATGGTTGAGAGCTTCGCAAGTTGGGAGGCGTCGTAGTGTCGCAAGTCCTCTCTTGTAAAAGCGGTCAGTGCAGTGAGGCTACGCTTGGAATGTGTCGGCCAGCGAAGCCGAAGCACAGTTTCGATTTCCTGCATCGTTGCAATGGGATCGGCGAGGAGGGAAGGATAACTCGCGAACGCTCTTGGGAAGCCACGTGTCGCGAGCTCAAGGGAGAGGCTGTGCTGCAGTATGAGAACGGCTGCCTTTTCTAGAGAAAAGTGATTTCGATTCGCCAGCGAGTGAACGGTCTCGGCGAGGGGGCGCGTCGCTAGTAAGAAATGGGGAGTGGCAGCAATCTTGTCGAGAACGTCGAACCAGAGAGGGAGGAGAAGGCAAATGCGCGGGTCTTTCACTCCCCAAAATTTCGCGCCTGAAAACTGCTCAACTAAAATTTCTTGGAGGTCTTGTTGATACTGCTTCGTTGTCGACTCAGGTAGTTGGGAAAGAGACAGGCCTCTCAGATCATCCCAGGAATGGCCAACCTCCAGCAGGAACCGGTCATTGAGTTTTTCGATGGCGAGATTCTCAAAGAAGCCAAGCTCGTTCTCCCCGGGTGCGGGCGCCATGAGAGGCCCGCCGAGTTCCACCCCTACCTTTTGGAGCGCGCCCGTAAAAGCAGAGGTGCCGCTTCGGTGCATCCCGAGGACGATGAGGCACTGGCTTTTGGCCGCCTTCTGTTTTTTTCCCGTTTTCGACACAGAATTGCTTCCCATTGCGTGAGGATGACCCACGATGACTACCCGTTTCCCCGCCCAGTGTACGGGATTCCGACGAGGTCGGCAGCCGCTCCGCGGGCTCAGGAGGTGTAGTTCAGGGGTGCATATTTTCCAAATGGGCTCAGGAGGAGCCCTGGGATCTCTCAGCAGCCCGGAAGGGTTCCTTAGAAGCCGGAAGCCGTGTTGCTGCTTATTCTATGTATCCGAGTGCGCGGAGCTCTTTTTCCGTATCCGGATCGAGGATGGAGGTGGGTCGCATGAATTGTTCGGGATTTTCGTTTTTAAACAGCTCGCCGAGCTCCGTAAGCTCCTGCCGGGTTTGCTCTCCAACTTTACCAACGGGACGCCTTGTCATCGGGTCGTACTTGAGATTGTAGAGGGTCGGCTCCCCGCCCTTCAGAACAAGTTTGTGGTCACCGCGAAAGACCGCGATGAGATGCTCTTGGTTATCTTCCTGAGTCTTGGCTTTATTCATTTCCATGGATCGAACTTCAGAATAGTAGATCTTGCCTTCGAGCGGCTCGCCGTTCAGTGCTTTGGCGAGGCTTCGGCCCTGCCAGGTGGAGGTCGTTTCGATGCCCAATAGGTCTACCAGAGTGGGAAACAGGTCAACCAGGGCTACACGTTCCTCGACCCTGCGAGTTGCCGAAGGGTTGCGTGGGTCAATAATAAAGAAGGGTACACGCAATATTTCCTCCCATAGCATGGCGCCGTGACCCGCGACGCCGAGTTCTCCCAACATCTGGCCATGGTCTCCAACGACAACGAGCAGGGTGTTGTCGCGCTGTCCGGTTCGATCGAGCAAGGTTAAAAACTCGGCAACCAATTGATCTGCTTCGCGAACGGATCCTTCATACAATGCGCGCAAGGCAGCACGGTCTGCTGGTGAACGGGCCCATTTCCCTTTGAGTGCTGTGAGATCTTCGCTTGAAGCGCCGTCGGCAAGGATTCCGTCGTAGCCCTCAAGCTTCTCTGCGGCATAGGGAGTGACCTTGTAAGGGGAGTGAGCCTCGAAGTAATGAACCCATAGGAAGAAAGGCGCAGGTCGTTTTTTGAGCCAGTCGTCGGCAAGGTCATTCACCTTGCTGCCCGCACGAATGGTCTCGGCACCTGGGATTTTTACCGGATCACTGACGGTCTGGAAGCCTTGCCCCAAGCCTCCTTTTGAGACCATGGCTTTGTAGCTCACAAATGCAGCCGTTTCGTATCCTTGATCCTCGAGCGTCTCAGCCAGGGTTCCCCACTGCGGTTCCAAGGAATCACCGTTCCAGCGCACTCCATGGTTGCGTGGATAGACACCGGTAAACATCGTGGCGTGGGAAGGGAAGGTTGTGGCCATGGGTGCGTAGGTATTGAGAAAAAGAGTTCCTTGCGCCGCTAGCGCATCAAGATTAGGTGTATGCCCGTCAGGATTCCCATAAGCCCCCACCATGTCTGCACGCAGGGTATCAAGGGTCATGACCACAAGATTGAGTGGCCTTTCGCCATCGATCGGGTCCCCCTGGATTTCTTTTTCTGAGGAGCACGCCATTGCCGCGCTGACGATGGCAATCAAGACGCCTGTGCGCAGCCCCGGAAAAATACTTTTGTGTTGCTTCAACGCACTTTCTCCCAGAAGAGTTTTCGCAGCATAAGGAACCCCATTATAAACGTTGTTGCAAGCGAGAGAGTTCGTCCCGGCGTGGGTTTTACGGCGCAACCGGAATTAAAGGTATATCGTTGTTTCCTGTGCTATATCGTTTTTCCGGGCTGTTTCCAAGGTGAGTAGTGGTGGACCCGATACAGGCACAGGCCGGAGTCGACATCGCTTTTAAATCGAGAACCTAAAGTAGGAGTACCGAAAAATGACTCTTAGCTCGGCACTTACTTCCAAGCCCGCCATCGTGGCCATTCTCGTCATCGGTTTACTGGTTCTCGTCTACGCGTTTAGCCAACAAGAAGAAACGACGGGGCCGGTAGAAGAGAGTCCAACGGCTCAAGAGAGCCCGAAGCCAGCGCCGGCAGACACCGGGGTCGAGATGACCAAGCCGGAAGCAGGAGCGGAAGCCGAAGGCGAAGAAACCCCGGCCACGTCCGAAGAAGGCTCAGCAGATGAGGGCTACGAGGCAGATGGCGTAGAGGGTGTGGAGTCGGATCGCCCCATGCCTTCGGATCCTGAATTTGATCCCGAGGATCCCGCCAGCCAGATTCCGCCGGGAGCTCCTGATCCCGATGACCCGAAGAACTATGAAGCGCCCGGTGGTTATGATCCCACTGAATACGATCCCACACTGGAGGATTTCGAAAAGCTACTGCCTCCAGATGCGGAGCTGGAGCGGGAGCAATAGCCTTCGTTCTCTTGTTCACTCACCAGTCGTTGAAATTAAAGCGCCTTCTGATTTTTTGATTCAAGATATCGCTTAAGCACGGTTTCGGTATCTGCTTGAATGATGGAGTGGCCGTTTTCAATCAGTACGGCTCGTTGGCAAAGCTCTCGTATCAAATGTGTATTGTGAGACACGAGGACAACGGTCTTGTTTCCCCGAATCTTCTCCCTCATTTTTGATGCAGATTTTTGTTGAAACTCAGAATCGCCAACACCCAATACCTCATCGACTAATAAAACATCGGGATCCACTCGAAAGGCAATGGAAAATCCAAGGCGTGCCCGCATACCGGTTGAGTAGGTGTGCAAGGGCTGATCATAGAAATCACCCAATTCTGAAAACGCGTGGATCGCCTCGATTTCCTCAAGAATTTTCTTCTTGGATATCCCGAGTGTGAGTCCACTCAAGATCGAGTTTTCGCGGCCGCTGAGATACGGAACAAATCCGGCTTGCAAGGAAAGCAGTGAAACAGAGACTCCGCAGTTTGTGATTTGACCTTGATCGGGCTCGTAGATTCCTGCCAACAGACGTAGCACTGTAGATTTGCCGGCCCCATTGTGTCCCAGAATGCCGACGGTCTCGCCGCGACAGATATTAAAAGAGACATCTTTGAGCGCCCAAAATTTTTTCCGCTTGGTGAAGCCCTTGCGCTGGGAGAAGAAGTAACTCACCTGGTCGAAAGATAAAATTTCTTCTTTGTTGGCTTCGTTGATAGACATGCGAGTCAATGTGTCCATTTCAAAATCTTCCGGTCGTACTTATTCAGCGTCCAGGTGACGACTAGAAAACCGATAAATGAAAGAGCAGTAATACAAACCAGGCTGCCGAGCGGGGGGATCTCATTTTCCAAGAGAACTTTTCGCATGCCATCGATGATGGTGGCCATGGGGTTCCAATAGAAATAAGGCTGCATGGATTCCGGCAGATCACTGCCGTCGTACCAAATCCCGGAAAGAAATAATCCCATGAGCAAGATGCGCGTCAGGATCAATTGTAGGTCAGGAACAATGGCCACAGCCGCGGCGCAGAGGCCCGATAGGAAAAGGATGAGTGAAAATTCAGCTGCGAACAAGAGAGGCAGCGCGACGTAGGATCCAGTTGCGCCATATCCCTGGGAAAGCAGAAACACGATGAGTATGAGGAAAAGTACTAGAAACTTAACGCTGGATGTCAGGATGGAGATTAACGGAAAAATGCTCACGGGAAGTCGAACCTGGCTGAGCAGAACATGACTTCTCTGGATAGATCCAGAGGCCACCATGATGGTCGAGGAAAACCATTTCCAAAGAGCCAACCCCGTCAGCAGAAACGGGACATAAGCGGGTCCACCGCGATCTAAGAGCTGAGAAAAGACAACGTAGTAAACGAGCATCTCGATGATGGGTTCGATGATCCACCAGAGGTAGCTTACGTAGAGCCTGCTGGCTTCGGCCCTCAGGTCTGCATATGCGCGGTATCGAATCAGGTCGAGGTGCTGAAACATCCAGGTCATTTCTACTTTGAGAGGGTGTAGAGTTCTTTACGCTGTTTCTAATATAGACAACAGCAGGCAGGTTAGGCGCGCCCTCTAGGGGGTGCAATGTCGTGGCTTGATTTGTCCCCTGAGAGCACTGGTTCTCCAAAATACAGCGATTTGCCAACAAAATTCCGCTTGTCTTGGACTTATTTGCCCTCCTAGAAAGAATCCAGCAACATGGTACACTGAGCTTCCAGCAGGTTGATCGTCAGCGGGATTGTTTCTTGGGCGGGGTAGGATTTTTAAAATGAGTGGAATTAGCGATCACCTCTCTTTGAGGGGAGAGGACAGGTCAATTGATCAAGGGCGGCCTGTTTCCTACGCCGTTGCCATTATCAATTACCGGTCCTACGCCGATCTTGACCTCTGCCTGGCCAGCTTGAAGCGCCAGACACAAGCCCCCGAAGCCACTGTCGTCATTGATGCAGATTCCGACTTCCTTTTGCTAGACACCCTGGAGCGTCAGTATCCGGAAGTGATTTGGACGCCTACGGCAAACCTGGGGTACACGGGGGGCGCCAACACCGCTTTGGATCTCTTGGGGGAAAGGGCTCCGCGCTCAGAGTATTTCCTTCTCCTGAACGCAGACATCGAGCTGGAAGTCGATTTTTGTGAAAAATTGTCAACGGCGATGCAGGAAGAGCCCGAAGCCGCGCTGGGCAGCGGTAAACTGTTGCGCAATTGCCGGCGCTTGATCGATAGCGCCGGAATTGTCCTGCCCTCCAACCGACGACCCTATGATCGCGGCAGTGAGACCGTGGACCACGGTCAATTTGATCGGAAAGAGTTTGTTTTTGGAGCCAGTGGTGCTGCGATGATGATTCGACGCGCGGCTTTGCCCTGCCTTTCCATCAACGGGGAACTGTTCGACGAAGATTTCTTTGCCTATCACGATGACACCGATTTGTCTTGGCGTGCCCAACGTCTAGGCTGGAAGGTGTTGTATGCGCCAGAGGCGGTAGCCCTGCACGGACGACGCTGGCAGAAAGGCTGCCGTTTTGAAATTTCTCCCGCAGTGCGTCGCCACTCTTTCAAGAATCATTATTTGCAGATCATCAAAAACGAGAAGCTGTCAGGCTTCCTTTGGAATCTGCCGAGTATCCTCTTTGCGGAAGGGCTGCGCTTGGTGTTTGCGCTCATCGTCGATCGATCGATTTTGCCGGGCTACGCAGAGGCTTGGAAGCTTGTACCCAAAGCCTTCAAGAAGAGAAAAATCATTCGTGAGCGAGCCCGCTTGATGTCACAGATGCGTTTGGAATCAACGGTGGGCGATTGCGCCCCGTCCGCTCCGCCCTACTGAAGTAAAGACTTCCCCGTCATTTCAACAGGCACCGCAAGTTCAAGCAGTTCCAGCACCGTTGGTGCCAGGTCCGCGAGCGTCCCATCGCGCAACGTTTTTCCTTGAGTGCTTGTGGTGATCCACCACACGGGCACGGGATTGGTGGTGTGGGCCGTGTGGGGCTCTCCGGTCTCCGGGTCGATCATCAACTCGCAATTTCCATGATCGGCGGTGATCAGTGCCGATCCGCCTTTGGCCAGAACCAGGTTCGTCACTTGTTCCAGGCAGTGGTCAACGGTTTGAACAGCCTTCTCCGCAGCACCCAGTACGCCGGTATGACCCACCATGTCGGGGTTGGCGTAATTGATGAGAATGAAGTCATACCCACCACTTTCAATGCGGCGCAATAGTTCCTCGGTGACGGGCATGGCGCTCATCTCCGGTTTGTGATCGTAGGTGGCGACATCTTGGGGAGAACTAATCAAAACGCGGTCTTCGCCGGGGAAGGGCTGCTCTCGTCCGCCGCTGAAAAAGAAGGTGACGTGAGCGTACTTTTCCGTCTCTGCGATGCGTAACTGAGTTAGCTGATTCGAGGAAAGAACTTCGGGCAGAATATTCTCCGGGCGCTGCTTGGGGAAGGCCAGAGGCAGGCCGAACTGCTTGTCATACTCCGTGAAACAAAGATACGCTGCGAGCTTCGGCGCTTGTGTCCGGTTGAGCTTGTCCTGAAAGGTGGCTTCGCAAGCGCCCGTGAGGGCATTGGTTAGCTCACGCGCACGGTCCGAGCGAAAGTTGAAGCAGATCACGGCGTCGCCATCGGCCATGGGCACGCCGTCACCGATGACGGCGGGCAGCATAAACTCGTCGGTGTCACCACGGTCATAGCTGTTTTGTACCGCGCTTAGCGCGTCGGCGGCCTGCACGCCCTGGCCATGAACCATGGCGTCATAGGCTTTCTGAATGCGATCCCAGCGGTTGTCGCGGTCCATGCTGTAATACCGACCCGAGACGGTCGCAATCTGTGCGCCAGTTTCCTGCACTGCTGGCAAGAGGGCCTTGATGTAGTTGAGCCCTGAACTCGGAGGTGTATCGCGGCCATCCAAAATAGCATGGACGACAGCCGGGATTCCTTTCTCAGCACACAGGCGAAGCGTCGCTTCCAAGTGTTGAATATGACTATGCACTCCTCCGTCGGAAACCAATCCCCAGAGATGCAAGCGCCCCCCGGATTTATTTACGGCGTCCAAAGTGGCGTTGAGGGCTTGATTGTCAGAGAGTTCGCCCGCAGCAATGCACTTGCTGATTCGGGTCAGGTCCTGGTTGATGACACGGCCTGCGCCCATGGTCATGTGGCCCACTTCGGAATTGCCCATTTGCCCGGAAGGCAGTCCGACGGATTCACCGCTGGTCTCCAGCTGCGCGTGGGGAAACTCGCGATCGGCTCGGCTAAAGAAGGGTAGATGTTCCTGGGCGGTGGCATCGGCATGGTCTTTCTCACCAATGCCGAAGCCGTCCAACACGACAAGGACCACGGGGCGATTCATACTTTGTAAACCTCTTGAACGGGTATCTCCTGCGTGCTGACGTCATCCTCTGAGGGAGGAGCGGCCAAGGCTTCCTGAGGTAAGTCGAGGGCAATGCGCGGCGCGTCGTGCCAGAGGCGTTCGAGGTCGTAGAGCTGACGCATCTCGGGAAGAAAGACGTGAACAATGATGTCATTCAAATCGAAGAGCAGCCAGCGACCCTCCGAGAGGCCTTCGATCCCCAAAGGCTCCTCGTTGTCATCCTTGAAGGCTTGCTTGATGGCATCCCCAATGGCACCGATTTGACGGGAGGAGTTTCCTGTCATGATGATGAAGCTATCGGCGATGGAGGTTACTTCTCGGACATCCAAGGCGAGGATACCGACGGCTTGGCGCTCACAGCCCGCTGCCGCGATATGTTGGACGCGAGCCAGGTGGGCTTGCCGCTTGGCATCGGCTTCCTTGTCTTCTGGTTTGTCTAGTTCTGTTGATTCAGCCACGTTGTGTCCAGTTCCCGATGATCCTTTTGCTTATTGTGTGGAGCTCTCGTCCCGGTTCGCATCGCTGTAGAACCCACTTTCTACGACATCTCGCCGGATCGAGTCGGGCAGGAGATAGCGCACTGAACCCCCTTTGCGTAGTCGCTCCCGGATCTCCGACGCGGAAACTTCCAAGGCCTGAATGGGGAGAAGGCGCACCCAGCCACTTGCTCTGCCCTTGGGCTCCGAATCAAAGGTTGTGCGCAATAAGCGTCCTTCGTCCTCCAGCGTAGCGCGTCCTGAAAACAGCGGGGGCAGGTTTCCTTCAAAGCTCAGGACATCACAAGGGGGTCGTGTTAGCACCACGAGATCGGCCAGTTCAAGGACTTGCTCAGGTTTGTGCCAGGTGCCCAAGTGGCAAAAGGCATCCCAACCCAGCAGGAAAATGGGGCGCTCAGGCGCCAATTTGCGCTGAAAGGCCAATAAAGTGTCCACGGTATAGGAGGGGCCTTCTCGCTCCAACTCCAGGGAGTTGACGCTAAAACAGGGATACTCGGCTGTAGCTTTCTTGATCCAGGCCAATCGCTGTTCGGCCGGAGCCAGAGGTGCTTCACTTTTATGGGGCGGGATGGCACTGGGGATAAATATAATCTGACGCAGCTTCAGGGCCTTGAGAACTTCTTCGGCCGCGCGCAGGTGACCTGCGTGAATGGGATTGAAAGTACCTCCAAATAGGGCGACACCGTCACTCACAGGTCGTCCTCCTTTCTTAGGCCCGCGTTTGTCCATCGCCGTAAAGGACGAACTTCTCGCTGGTCAGGCCTTCAATGCCCATGGGGCCATAGGCGTGCATCTTCGAAGTGGAGACGCCGATCTCCGCACCCAGTCCCAGCTGGAATCCGTCGGAGAAACCCGTGGCACAGTTGACGCCCACGGTGGAAGAATTCACGCGGCGCAGGAATTCCTGTGAATTTTGATAACTCTCGGTGACGATGATCTCGGTATGGTCGGAACCGTGGGTGCGAATGTGATCGATGGCTTCGTTCATGTCGTCCACCATGCGAACGGCCAAGATGGGCTCCAGGTATTCGGCGGGCCAGTCGACCTCCTGGGCCGGAACAATGTCATCTCCCAACGCACAGATCCGCGAACAGCCGCGCACTTCGACGCCTTCACTACGCAACATCTCCAATACAGGCAGGAAGACCGATTGGGCGGCATCTCGGTGCACCAGTAAGGTTTCCAAGCCATTGCAGTAAGCCATCTGACGCATTTTTGAATTGCGCACCAGTTCCACGGCCATGGCAGCGGCGGCGCTGACATCTAAGAACATGGAGCACACACCGGCATCATGCTTGATCACAGGAATGCGTGAGTGGTGGCTCACGTGTTGAATCAAGCTCGGTCCGCCGCGGGGGATGATCAGATCGATATACTCGCTCGCTTCCAAAAGAATATCGATGGCCTTTCGATCACTGACGGGAACGACTGCAATGGCGTCTTCGGGCACACCGGTTTCCTTGGCCGCGGCACGCAGGGCGTTGGCCAGGGCCAGATTGGCGCGCAGCGCCTCAGAACCACCGCGCAAAATAACAGCGTTGCCTGCTTTCAGGCATAAAGAGGCAGCGTCCACGGTGACGTTGGGTCGCGATTCGTAGATGATGCCGATGACACCCAGTGGAATGCGCATGCGTCCAACACGCAGCCCGTTGGGTCGAACGCTCATTTGGCGGACGGATCCAATGGGATCGGGGAAGGAAGCGATTTCACGCAAGCCCGAGAGCATGTCGTGCCAACGGGGCTCCGTGAGTTCCAAGCGATTTAGCAGCGGTTGGGGCACGCCCTTGGTGCGTGCCTCTTCAATGTCTGCGCTATTGGCTTCAAGAATTTTGGCCTTGTCGTTTTCAAGGAAGGTAGCCGCCGTTTCGCACCAGGCATTTTTTACGGCCGTGGGCAGTTCGGCCGTGCGCTGAGATGCGGCTCGGGCCTTGCGCGCCAGCTCTAAGATCTCACTTTCCAGCGTCATGTGTTTGGCTCCTAAGGTCTCACTTGCGTTTCGTCGGATCCGATTGAAAATTAAAATCACGCGTCAGTACCAGGTCGTCGCGATGAATGATTTCGTCTCCTGTGGAATAGCCCAAGCGCTGTTCGATTTCTTGTGTGCTGGCGCCAACGAGCAAGCGGGCAGCTGCGGCATCGTAGCCGATCAATCCCCGGGCGATCTCACTTCCTTTTATGTCGACACAGGAAACGGTATCTCCGACACCAAACTCTCCCTGGACCTTGGAAATGCCCGGAGGCAGCAGGCTGTTACCATTGCTCAGCAGGGCTTTTACAGCGCCGTCATCCAGCGTGAGAGTGCCGCGCGGATGCGTCGTGAAGGCCAACCAGTGCTTGCGGCTCTTTAACTTGGTGCCGGCCAGAAATAAGGTGCCCAGGTTTTCGCCCTCACTGGCCACGCGCAGCAACACATCGGGTTCGTGGCTACTGCACAGCACGGTGGCAGCGCCGGAGTGGCGGGCGGAACGTGCGGCTTCCAGCTTGGTGACCATGCCACCGCTACCAAAGGTACTGATGGATCCACCACAAGCGGCTTCCACGCCTTCATCAATGGCATCCACGATTTCGATGAGTGCGGGTTTGCTTTGACCCTCTTCGGGTTTCGCGACGTGGAGACCATCGACATCGGTAAGGATGATGAGCAAATCAGCACTGACTAAATTGAGTACTGTGGCGGACAGGTTGTCGTTGTCACCAAAGCGGATTTCTTCAGGGGAGACGGCGTCGTTCTCGTTAACGACAGGCACAACACCCAACTCCAGTAAGTGCAGCAGCGTGTGGCGCGCATTGATGAAGCGCTCGCGATCGTCCAAGCCCGTGCGCGTGACCAGGACCTGTGCGATGGAAGTATCAAATTTTTCGAATTCTCGGCGGTAGCTTTCCATCAGGTGGATTTGCCCGACGGCCGCTGCCGCTTGTTTTTCGCGTACCGAGTTGCCTGCGTTCTCCCAGCCCAAGGCGCGACTCCCCGCGGCCACGGCACCCGAGGAGACCAAAATCACTTCGCGCCCGGCGGATTTCAGCGCGGAAATCTGGCGTGCGAGGTCCGTGAAGATCTCGTCTCGAATATTGCCGTTTTCCGTCAGGCTGCTGCTACCGATTTTGACAACGATGCGTCGTGAATCGACAACGGCCTTGCGAGCCTCTTGGTTGTTCATGGTGCTGCTTCTTTTTCGTTCTCAAGGGCCTCGGTTTCGTCCAGTGCTCGGGCCATCCCCGCGATGAGTTCTCGAATTCCCTGCTTGGTGGCCGAGGAGATCCGAAAAACCGCTCTTCCCTTATTGTGGAAGAATTTTTCGATGGGGGCCAGCACCTCGTCGGCCTCAGCCAATAAGTCGACCTTGGAGAGGGCGATAATTTCGTGTCGCTTCAGAATCTCTGAATCATAGCTACCCAATTCCTTGCGAATGGTCTCGTAATCGACGAGCGGATCGCGATCCTCCAAGGCCAGTTGACCCACATCGATGACATGTACGAGCACACGCGTGCGTTCGACGTGTCGCAGGAATTGATCGCCCAAACCGGCACCATCGCTGGCGCCCAGGATGAGCCCCGGGATATCGGCGACCACAAAATTGCGCTCTCCGATGGAGGCCACGCCCAGACAGGGGATCAAGGTGGTAAAGGGGTAAGCCGCCACCTTGGGCCTGGCCGCAGAAATTTGGGTCAACAGTGTCGACTTTCCCGCATTGGGCAAGCCCACCAGCCCCACATCCGCCAGGAGTTTAAGGGAAAGGCGCAGGCTGCGCGATTGTCCTACGCGGCCGCTTTCCGCAGTGGTCGGCGCTTGGTTGGTAGCACTCTTGAAATGAATATTGCCGCGCCCACCGCGTCCACCGCGAGCGGCAATGAAGCGCTGACCGTCTTCCACGAGATCGGCGATGGCTTCCTCAGCGTTTTCGTTGGCGTCATAGACCGCTGTGCCGACGGGCAGGAAGATCTTTACATCCTCACCGGTTTTGCCGTACATGCCGCGGCCCATGCCGGGGACGCCGTGCTTGGCTTTGATGGTGATGCGTGAGCGCAGTTCCAACAAGGTCCCGACATTGCGGCTGGCCACCAAGACGACGTTGCCACCATTGCCACCGTCGCCACCATCGGGGCCACCCAAGGGTTCAAATTTCTCGCGGCGAAAACTCGCGGATCCATCGCCACCGTTGCCGGCGACAATGTCAATCTGCGCTTCATCAATGAAGAGAGCTTTTGCTTTCACGCTGAGAACTCCAGTGGATGTGCCTGTCTTGCCACAGTGCTCAAAATAAAGGTGATCAAACGCCAGCGCCCCCTTGACCGGAAGTGGCCAAGGGGGCGCTGATGTCATCCCTTGCCACGCGACCAATGCCACGCGTGCAAAGGGGCGTGGAACTAATTAGCGGCTTCGACCATGGCAATCGTCTTGCCCCTGGATTTGCCGTAAGCCACCGTGCCATCGGTCAATGCGAATAGCGTGAAGTCCTTGCCCAGGCCAACGTTCTTGCCTGGATAAATTCGAGTACCGACCTGGCGCACCAAAATGCATCCCGCGCTCACGGCTTCGCCACCGTAGACTTTTACGCCGCGGCGTTGTCCTTGGCTATCGCGACCATTTCTAGAACTACCCTGACCTTTTTTATGAGACATGATGAACCTCCAACTCGCCTTCCTGCAGACCGTACCCTGACAGAAATAATAAATATTTCTAACTCACTCAGTCGAAAGTGAAGCTATGCGCCGACGCTATCGACGGTTACCTCGGTGTAATTTTGTCGATGACCCGACCTGCGACGGTATCCTTTCCGTCGCTTCATTTTGAAGACTCGGATCTTCGGACCGCGTCCCTGTGCTGTAATTTTTCCAACGACCTTGGCGCCGGAGACCAGTGGACTGCCCACGGTCGTGCCCTTGCCATCGTTGACTAACAACACTTCAGAGAACTCGATCGTATCGCCGACATCGCCAGCGAGGGTTTCCACGCGCACCGCGTCTCCGGGTGCTACTCGAACTTGTTTACCGCCGGTGCGTACCACCGCATAACTCATGACTTTAGGTGCTCCTTGGAAAAGGGTTCCATGGGCAGATGATCGTCATCTGCTTCTTCATCAACCGACTCTTCCTGGCTGTCGCCGAACTCAAAAACCTCGGGTTCGGGCTCATTGGGAACCGCGCTATGTAGCGCATTTTCCAGGGCTTCGCCCGAGTCCTCCGGTTCATTTTCTTCCGTGGAGATCTCGGAGACTTCAATATTTTCCAGCGGGGCCAGCTCAGTGCTCAGCGGCTCTTCCAGCTCCGGTTCCGTCAGGGCTGGAATTTCATCGCTCTCAGAGGAAGTCTCGCCTGCCTCAGCAGCAATCTCGAGCGGTTTCTCGCTCTCCGTGGCCTTGGATCTTGGCTTTCTCGGCGACCGCTTGCCCTTGGCCGGGGTGGTTTTCTCTGCAGGTTTCGGACGAACGTCGCTGAGCCAGGGGATGTCCAGCTTCAGCGGCTGGCCGTCATCCAGTGCCATAATCTCAATTTGGCTCTGGTGCATGCCGCGCTTGGCCCGAATTTCGATGTCATTTCCCAATTCCCGCCTGAGCACATCCAAGTTCGCTTGCTCTGTGGAGAGCAGGGTGCCCGCCACGTGGGGGTTCACCGTGACAGCGATCTGCCTTCCGCTAAAGCGCGGCAGCCGATAACGAATTTCGCGCAGCGTTTTATAGGCGACACTCTCACAACTGAGAATGAAGCTGCGGCCTTCGCAGTAGGGGCAGGGTTCGCACAGGGTCTGAACCAGGTTTTCGCGGGTGCGCTTACGCGTCATCTCAATCAAGCCCAACTCGGAGATCTCGAGCACATTGGTCTTGGCCTTGTCTCCGCGCAGGGCGTCTACCAGGGCGCGGTATACCTTTTCGCGATTTTCATAGGGTTCCATGTCGATGAGATCGACGATGATCAAACCACCGATATTGCGAAAACGCAGTTGGTAGGCCACCTCGCGCACCGCTTCGAGATTGGTTTTGAGGACGGTGTCCTCCAGGTTTCTCTTACCGACGAAACGACCTGTATTTACATCGATGGAGGTGAGCGCCTCGGTTTGATCGATAATCAAATAGCCGCCCGATTTGAGCCATACTTTACGCTCCAAGTTGGCATCGATGCGTCCTTCGATGCCGTAATGGCGGAAAATGGGTTCGGGCCCCTCGTGGAGTTCAATGCTCGGTTTGGGGTCGGCGATAAAGTTGCTGACGAAATCAGTCATTTGCTGAAAGACCTCGGGCGAATCCACAATGATGCGCTTGGTCTCTAGATTGGCGAAGTCTCGGATGACGCGAATGGGCAGCGACGGTTCGGAGTAGAGCGTGGCTGGCGGTGGCTTCTCAAGCTTCTGATCTTCGATTTTTGCCCAAACCGAGGAGAGGTAGCGTACGTCAGCCTCAAGATCGGCTTCGCGAGCGGTCTCTCCCGCTGTGCGAATAATGAATCCCAAGTCCTTGGGGCGCAGTTTCTCGACGATATCACGCAGTCTTCGCCGCTCGCGCTCGCCATCAATACGCCGTGAGACACCGACACGCCCCGACCAAGGGGTCAGGACCAGGTGGCGTCCGGCGATGGAAATATTGGAGGTGATACGGGCGCCCTTGGTGCCAATAGGCTCCTTGGCAACTTGCACCACGATGGCCTGTCCTTCTTTGAGGACATCTTCGATATTGGTATGCCGGGAGTTCCCGCCGCGGCCACGTCCTCGGCCACGCTGAGGTTCGCGGTTGTCATCGAAGTAATCACCGACATAGAGGAAAGCAGCTTTCTCTAATCCGATGTCGACGAATGCGGCTTGCATTCCAGGTAAGACGCGGTTGACGCGTCCTTTGATAACGCTTCCTACAACACTGCGACTACTTGTACGTTCGATGTGTAAGTCGACGAAAGTGCCGCGTTCCAAAATTGCGACGCGGGTTTCGCCTGCAGTGGCGTTGATAATAATCTCGTTTTGCATGAACTGTCCTTTGAGGCGTGACGCGGCTCTCGGTGGCCGTGTGAAACACGGACGCCGGTCTGCGTGAAATCGTCTCGGGTAATGGCAAGCGCATGCAGTGTTATCGAACCAAGATGGCTCCCTTCTCCAACCCGGGGGTGGAGGGAGGGTGAAGATCGACGCGAGCGCAAATCCAACCATGGTTCGAGCCCGGAAATTCGGTTTCGCTCGAGGCGGTTGGCTTGTGCTGTGATCGTTTCAAAAATTGGTTGCATGCGAACTCGCTCTGGAGTTACACGGCTCATCATTGTCGACTTCGTGGAAATGCGCGAAACCCCTTTGGTTGATCGTTACACTTCCGAAATTGCCTGCTTTACTCACTAAAAAAGTACCACGATAGGCACCGGTTTTTTAAAATCAGCTGTTTTGTGTTTAGTGAGGGTTGGCAATTGTTGAGGTCGTCGAGGGCGGTCACGTATGAGTACCCAGAAGAACCGAAAAAATACACTTAACTTGAACTTCGTCTATTCACCATGTGAGGTCAAGCTGCATTTTCCGTTTTCTAGCCGTGGCTTGGGCACTGTTTTGAAGCTTCTGCTCTACTGAGTGCGGTTTCGATTGAAGGCTCTAGAGCCTTCCTGTAGGCTGAATTCGAAGGTAGAAAAGTGCAACTCCGACAGGGGTTACCACCTGAAATTGCGACTGAATCGCCCCTCGGGGCACTCCCATCTGGCGCGCTAGAGCCGAATTAGAACAGGCAGACAGCAAAAACAGCCGGACGAGAACCAGGACGAGAGAAGAAGATCAACGTGCCCCCCACTCCCTCAACGGCGGACAAAACAGCGCGAATTGTAAGTGTTGGAAGTGGCAAAGGTGGCGTAGGTAAAAGCGTTTTTGTCGCCAACCTGGCGGCTGTCTTGGCCGGATCTGGCCAGCGCGTGATTCTGGTAGACACCGATCTAGAGAGTGCCAATCTCCACACGCTGCTGGGTTTGCGGCCCCCTCCCGTGAGTCTGGCAGATTTTGTCGCCCAGCGTGAAAGTGAGTTGGTAAAGCTGGTCTTCGACACCCACATCCCCAATCTCTCCCTCATCGCGGGAACCAACGCCCATGTCGAGCTGCCCCAGCCGGGGAAAATTGATCGAGCACGGCTGCTGCGAGCCCTGCGTCGACTCCCGGCCGACTGGGTGTTGCTGGATTTAAGTGCTGGGGCCCGCGCTTCGGTGTTGGACTATTTCCTGACGGCCGATGACCAGATCCTGCTGCTCGACGCCGAGCCCACCGCTGTGGAGAGCACCTATCATTTCTTACGGGCCGCCTTCTATCGGCATGTAAAAGAAGCGTTGTTGACCCATGCCGCACGCGACCTGATCGATGTGGCCATGGATCGAGGGAATGAGCGCGGCATTCGCACGCCCAATGAACTGTTGAAGGAAATCAGCGATCTGGATCCAGAGGAGGGGGAGCGCTTTCGCGGCGCCCTGCGCAGATTCCATCCGCGCCTCGTGGTCAATAAGGTCCATTCTGCGGAAGAGATCAAGCTCGGTTTTTCCGTGCGCGGTGTCTGTAGCAAGTACTTTGGCATTGGTGTGGACTACTTGGGCTATGTGAGTCGAGACTCGGCGGTTCCGCAATCTGTGCAGCAACGCAAGCCCGTGGTCCTGGCCGATCCGCGTTGTGATGCCTCGGTATACCTGGGCCGTATCGCAGAGAAACTGCAAACGGAAGGTCGAGGCACGGCCACAAGCGAAAGTGCGATTGAGGGCAAAAAACGGGGCAAATCGTCATGAAGGATATTGGAGAGCAGAGCCATTACGAACTATTGGAGGTGCCCCGCGACGCCACTCCGGAGAACATCGAGCGGGCCCATGAGATTCTGAGCTGGGCGTTTTCGAAACAATCCCTGGCCACCTATTCTTTGTACGAGGAAAGTGAAGCCCGAGTCATACGCGAGCGTTTCGAGGAGGCCTTCCGCGTATTGGGCGATAAAAAAACGCGCAAAGCCTACGACGCCTCTCTAGAAGGCGAGTCCACGGATCTCGCCATGGAGAGCAGCGAGCTGGAGAGTGAATCGGAAGATCCCTGTCATTTCGAATTGATTCCCGGGGACACGGGCGAGCCCCTGGACGGTTCCCAACTGCGCCGATGGCGTTTGCAGCGCGGGGTGGAAATTGACGAGGTCGCGGAGGGCACAAAGGTCAATCCACGTTATTTGCGACTCATTGAAGAAGAGCGCTTTTCGGAACTGCCAGCGGGCGTGTATGTACGGGGCTTTTTGGCTGCTTATGCCCAGTATTTGGAACTCTCGCCCGACCAGGTGGTGCCCGAATACATGGAGCGCTTCGAGCAGGAGAGAGCCGTGGGCGTTCGCGCGAAGCGGCAGTGGTTGTCGGGGAGGCGTGGCTAGGTGAGTCTTCTCTCCTCGCCACATTGATGCATCTTGAGCCTTCAATTTTTCATACATGAAGAGGTTGCAGGTCAGCGATTGGATACGGCGCTGGCGAATCTGGCCGGAATATCCCGCGCTCAGGCCAGGCGCTGGATCGAAGCTGAGCAAGTGCGCGTCAATGGCCAGCCGTGCCGTCCCTCGCAAAAGATTCGCTCAGGAGACTCCCTGGAGGCAGATCCACCCAAGGTCACCTCCTGCGAGCTATTGCCGGAACCCATTCCTTTGGACGTGTTACACGAAGACGAAGACCTCATCGTCATCAACAAAGCGGCGGGCATGGTGATGCATCCAGCGCCGGGGCATAACACGGGCACGCTGGTCCATGCCTTGTTGCACCACTGCAAGGATCTGGCGGGGATCGGCGGCGTTGAACGACCCGGCATTGTGCATCGCCTGGATCGGGGAACCTCGGGCGTCGTTGTGTGTGCCAAGAACGATGCGGCCCATGAACACCTGGCCAGGCAGTTTCACGATCACAGCATCGGTCGAGTCTACTTCGCCTTGGTTCGCGGTTGCCCCGGTGCGGATCAGGGAAGGATCGAACGCCCCATTGGCCGACATCCACGCGATCGCAAAAAAATGTCCGTGCGCACGCGCTCGGGTCGTGCGGCCTGTAGCAACTGGTTCATTAAGAGACGTTTTCCCAAAGCTCGGTGCAGCTGGGTGGAGGTGCGACCCGAGACCGGTCGCACGCATCAGATTCGGGTTCACTTGAGTTCCGTGGGGATGCCTTTGTTGGGCGATCCCGTTTACGGTCGACGCCAGAGCAAGGGAAAGAGGCGCTTGGATCGACCTGCGTTACACGCGGCGGAGTTGAGTTTTGATCATCCGCGCAGTGCGGAGCGGATGACTTTTCAGGTTCCCATTCCAGAGGACATTCAGTCCCTACTCGACGAATTCGGGGCGGATGAAGGTCTAAATGAAGGTCGAAGGGACGAGCAGACACCATGACTGCCCTGACCCATCCCCTCCTGGAGGCTTGCGGCGTGCGGCATGGTTTTGGGACGCGCGATGTTCCAACCTCGGCACAGATTCTGCGACCCAAACAGGTCCATGGTTGCCTGGTGGCCGAGATCGCTGCCACCGGCAAACCGCATCCCACAGAAGCCGACGCCATTGTGGCTTCGAGGGCCTCTACTCCGGGTTCGACCATCGGTGTCGTCACGGCAGACTGTGTTCCCATCTTATTGGCGACGCCTCGGGGGGAGTGGGTTGCGGCGATCCACGCAGGCTGGCGTGGCTTGGCAAAAGGGGTGATTGCTGCGGCATTGCAGCGCTTGGCGTCTGAGGGCGTCCAGCTGAAAGAGTTGCGCTGCGTGATCGGTCCCCACATCGGGCCCTGTTGTTACGAAGTCGATGCGCTGGTTTATGACGCTATGCAGGAGGCCTTTGGAGACTCCGCGGCCACGGCATTCGAGGTGACGCGACCCGGGCATTGGAAAGTGGCATTGGGCCAGTTGGTGCAGCGATCACTCCATTTCGCCGGGGTAAGCCCCGAGCACATTGGAGAGTTGCCGGACACTTGCACTTGCTGCCATAGCGAGGTTTTTCATTCCTACCGGCGGGATGGTGAAGCTTCCGGGCGCCTGGTGCACTTTATCCAGGTACCGGAGCCCTAGCCCGGGCTAGAGGGCTGTTTTCGCCCCTTTGGGCCCAAGGCTTGACAGCCCATGGCACTAAGTTTAGGGTACTTCATGCGCAGACGACCTTTTCAGCGTGGGGGTGCGGCGTCCGATCCGCATCGAGCATTTTCAGATTACAAATCACGGCACAATAAAGGCTATGTGAGTAAGCGAGAAAGGAAAACGGTCGACTAATAAAGGGCCGATTAGACCAGACAAAGACTAAACTTTTTTTTAAACCATCCGATCGAGAGAGATAGAGTCCAGCGGAGATCCTCGCGGACCCAACCGAAACGCAGCTCGCGCCACAGGGCGATTCCAGGGCCACAAGCGTCGGAAAGATCCCTCCCACCACTTTAATCACTTGCCATATCGGGCAGTGGCTTATTCCAGAACGTTTTAAAGACTTAACAATGAATTTATTCCCCAGCGGGAAAACTCCCCATAGGAGGCACCACCAACGTGGCACAATCCAATAATCGAGGTTCTAGACGTCCATCAGGTGATCGTTCTCGCGGGCGTCGCCCACGCGGCGGCGGCGGTGGCGGTGGCGGCGGCGGCAATGGAAACGTTGCCCCGCAAGGGCGTGCTCAGCATCAGTCCATCCAGGACTTCAGCGCCCTTGATGAAGAAGAATACGAAGAGAGCATGGAAGAAGAAGGTTCGGGTGAAGATCTCAACGTCACCGAACTCAAGCGCAAGTCCCCCACTGAATTGTTGGAGACAGCCGGCGAATTCGAGATCGAAAATGCCGGCGGGATGCGTCGTCAAGATTTGCTTTTTGCGATTCTCAACGCCCAGGTGTCCAAGAAGGGCCGAATCTTTACCGAGGGTTGTCTGGAGATTCTTCCCGACGGCTTTGGTTTTCTCCGGGCCCCCGATCAAAATTACTTGCCCGGGCCAGATGACATCTACGTTTCCCCCTCTCAAATCCGCCGCTTCAGTTTGCGCACCGGTGACATCATCGAGGGTCAGATTCGCCCGCCCAAGCAGGGTGAGCGCTACTTCGCCTTGCTCAAGGTCAATGCCATCAACTTTGAGGATCCCAAGGAAGCGCGAAACAAGATTCTCTTTGACAACCTCACGGCGCTTTACCCCACCGAGAAATTTCAATTGGATGCCGGGGGCAACCTGACTACGCGCATCATCGATTTAATCGCGCCCATTGGGAAGGGACAGCGCGCGCTGATTCCGTCACCCCCCAAGGCCGGTAAGACGATGTTGCTGAAGGACATTGCCAACGCCATCGCCGAGAATCATCCCGAGGTGTACTTGATCATCCTCTTGGTGGATGAGCGACCGGAAGAAGTGACAGACATCATGCGCACGGTGAAGGCCGAGGTGGTTTCCTCGACCTTTGACGAGCCGGCCACACGCCACGTTCAGGTTGCTGAAATGGTAATCGAGAAGGCCAAGCGCCTGGTGGAGCACAAGCGCGATGTGGTGATTCTCTTGGATTCCATTACTCGCCTGGCTCGCGCCTACAACACCGTGGTGCCTCACTCGGGCAAAATTCTGTCCGGTGGTGTGGACTCCAACGCGTTGCACAAACCCAAGCGCTTCTTCGGTGCGGCACGAAATGTGGAAGAGGGTGGCAGTTTGACCATTGTCGGCACGGCCCTCATCGACACGGGATCGCGCATGGACGAAGTCATCTTCGAAGAGTTCAAGGGCACAGGGAACTGTGAAATCGTGTTGGACCGAAAATTGGCCGAGCGCCGCACCTATCCTTCCATCGATATCAATCGTTCGATGACGCGACGCGAAGAGCTGATCATGCCCGAAACCACGCTCAGCCGGATGTACGTGCTGCGCAAGGTATTGGCTCCACTCTCGCCCGTGGATTCCATGGAGTTTCTCGTGGAGAAGATCAAGGCAACGGACACCAACGAAGAATTTTTGGATTCGATGAACTCTTAAGAAGGTTCACAGCCTGCTATTTACAGCCCCTGTTTGGAGCCCTCAGGGGCGATTTCCCAACGCGTCGCGTTGCGACCTCTCTGGGGATGGGCTATTTGGAGACGCGCTATGAAGACTGAAATCCACCCAGATTACGTAACGACGAAAGTGATTTGCGCTTGCGGTGCGACTTGGGAGTCGCGTTCTACGATCCCCGAGATTCACACTGAAATTTGCTCTTCCTGTCACCCCTTCTATACGGGGAAACAGAACCTCGTAGATACGGCGGGGCAGATCGAGAAGTTCAATAAGCGTTACAAGAAGAGCTAGTTAGCTCGACCCACCGCTTTCAACCCGTTCGTCGCCCCTAAGAAGCTGCGCTGCCTAGCGTTTTGCAGCGGCATGGCTAGATTTGCATCCTCTGACCGACGTATTGAGGGCTTCATGTCCAGATTGATCGAACGCATACTTGAGGTTGAGGCCAAGGTCCACAGCCTGGAAGAGAGCCTCGCCGATCCCTCCATTGGAGCGGACGGCAACAAGCTCGCCAAAACCGCGAAGGAGCTGAATGGGCTGCGTCCGGTGGCAGATGCCGGGCGCGAGTACCGTTCCGTGTTAGAAGGTTTAGAAGACGCCAATGCCATACTGGGGGAAGAAGATCCCGAGATGGTGGAAATGGCCAAGGCTGAGATTACCGAGCTAACCGAGAAGCGGGACCAACTCGAAACCGACCTTCAGTTGCTGATGCTACCCAAAGATCCCAACGAGAATCGCGATGTCATTATCGAATTCAGGGCGGGCGCCGGGGGAGACGAAGCCGCTTTATTTGCCGGTGACCTGTATCGCATGTACGCCCGCTACGCGGAAAAGGAGCGTTGGCGCGTAGAGCCCATGTCCATGAGCGAGACCCTGGGCAGCGGACTGAAAGAAGGCGTCTTTGCTATTCGCGGGAACAATGTGTACGGACGCCTGAAGTATGAAAAAGGCGTACATCGTGTCCAGCGCGTTCCCGCCACTGAAACCCAGGGTCGCATTCACACTTCCACAGTGACCGTGGCCATTCTACCTGAGGCCGAGGAAGTGGACTTGGAGATCAAGACGGCAGATCTCAAGGTCGACGTATTCCGCGCGTCGGGTCCGGGTGGCCAAAGTGTGAACACCACGGACTCCGCTGTTCGCATTACCCACATCCCTTCGGGCGTCGTCGTGCAGTGCCAGGACGAGAAATCGCAGCACAAGAACAAGGCCAAGGCCATGACTGTGCTGCGCTCGCGCATCCTCGAAGCCAAGGAGCAAGAGGCTCACTCCGCCCGCGCGGGCGAACGAAAAGAGCAAGTGGGTACGGGCGATCGTTCTGAACGCATTCGCACCTATAATTACCCTCAAGCGCGGGTCACGGATCATCGCGCCGGAGTGACCTTGCACAAACTCGAGACCATCATGCAGGGTGAACTCCGCGAACTTCTCGACGGCGTGCACAGCTACTTCAACGCCGAGGCACTCAAAGGGTGAGCGGCGATCGCAGCTGGTCAGTGCTCGAACTGCTCCAGTGGACAACGAAGCATTTTGAAGAGCAGGGCATTGAATCTGCTCGCTTGGATGCCGAATGCCTGTTGGCGGCCGCGCTTCAAGTGAAGCGACTTCAGCTCTATCTCGACTACGACAAACCGGTGCAGGAGCAAGAGCGCGCTCAGTTTCGCGAGTTGGTAAAGCGCCGCGCCGCGGAGCGGGTTCCCGTGGCTTATCTGCTGGGCACAAAAGAGTTTTGGTCGCTGTCTTTGGAAGTGACGTCCGATGTACTGATTCCTCGCCCCGACACCGAAGTGTTGGTTGCTGCGGCGCTAGAGGAATATCCCGACGCCGAACAGTCGCTGCGGGTGTTGGAGGTTGGGACCGGTTCCGGGGCCGTGGCTCTGGCCCTGGCCACAGAGCGCCCCCAAGCCCGGGTGACGGCTACCGAACTGTCCAAGGCTGCTCTTGAAGTAGGAATCCGCAATGCGGATCAACTCGGCCTCGCCGCGAGCCTGCGATTTTTGGAGGGCGACCTGTTCGCGCCAGTGGTTGAAGAGACGTTCGATATGATTCTGGCTAACTTACCTTATGTTCCAGAAAACCAAGAATCTTCACTGGCGCCGGAATTAAAGCACGAACCGCGGGCCGCGCTCTTTTCCGGTCCCGATGGTTTGGATCTGTTGAGACGCTTCTTGGCTGAATTCCGGCCCGTTTTGGCGCAGGGCGGTGTCGTCTTGCTGGAAATGGGACCGGAACAAATGGATGAAGTCTCCGAGTTGTGTCGAGCAGCCGGATTGAGTGAGCAAACGCGGCACAGGGACATTGCCGGTCGACAAAGAGTGCTATGCGCACGTTGAGGTGGTAGCGAGTTATGGATCGAATCGTAGTAGTTGGCAGTGGTAGCCCCTTAACGGGTGAAGTGCGGGTCTCGGGATCCAAAAATTCGACCCTGGCGCTCATGGCGGCCGCTTTGCTCGGCGACGGCGAAACAATCATCCACAACGCGCCACGGGTGCGCGATGTCAGCACCATGATCCAGATCCTCCAATCGCTGGGTGCTCAGGCCGGTTGGATCGAAGGCGAGAGCAATAGCCTGAGCATTGACACCCGTGGTGTGAACCAGTTTGAAGCGCCTTATGACTTGGTGAGGCAAATGCGGGCTTCCTTCTTGGTGTTGGGCCCCCTTTTGGCTCGGTACGGCCGTGCCCGTGTGTCAGAACCCGGTGGCTGCGCCATTGGCGTGAGGCCCATTGATCAGCACCTCAAGGCCTTCGAACAACTGGGAGCGGAACTCAGCTTGGATCACGGCTATGTCGAGGCCCATGGCAAATTGAGTGGCACCAGCTTCAGTTTTGACATGGTCACGGTTAACGGGACACAGAACGCAATGATGGCTGCGGTGCTGACGCCGGGCGAGACCATTATGGAGAATTGCGCCCGCGAGCCGGAGGTCATGGAGTTGGCCGCCATGCTCAAGAAAATGGGCGCTGATATTCGTGGGGATGGCACGCAGCACATCGTCATTCGAGGCGTTGAAAAGCTAAAAAGCGTGGAATTTCAGGTGTCTGGCGACCGGATCGAAGCGGGAACGCTCATCGCGGCGGGGATGATTACCAAAGGGGATGTCCGCGTGACGGGAATCGACCCTGCACTTTTGGGCTCGACCTTGGAAAAGATGCGTGAGGCGGGAGCGATTTTTGACATCGAGAAAGATAATGTACGGGTGCGTATCGGGACGCCCACCGTGGGAGTCAGCGTGGCCACCGCGCCCTATCCCGGCTTTCCGACGGATATGCAGGCCCAGTTAATGGCAGTTATGACGCTTGCGACGGGATCGAGTGTTATTGTAGAGAACGTGTTTGAGAACCGATTTATGCACGTGCCCGAAATGCAGCGCATGGGGGCCGATATTTCGGTGAAGGGGCGCTCCGCCCATGTGCGCGGAGTGGAAAAACTCTTAGGGGCCGAGGTGATGGCGACAGATCTTCGCGCTTCGGCCAGCTTGATCGTGGCCGGTCTCGCCGCAGAAGGAGAGACAACGGTCAATCGTGTCTATCATATTGACCGCGGTTATGAACGAATTGAAGAGAAGCTCCAAAACTTAGGTGCCGTGATTCGACGGGAGGGGTAGAGCGATGGCAGCTCGAGCGAAAAGTAAGGGTATTTTAAGGGTGCTGCAGACTTCGGATGCGGACTTTGAGTCCGCCTTTGCCGAATTCTGTAAGCGGTCCACGGACGAAGACGTAAAGGTCGAGAAAACGGTCCGAGATGTTCTCGGCGGCGTACGCAGCGGTGGAGATGAAGCGCTGCTCAAGTTTGTGAAGAAGTACGACGGCGTCGATTTAAAAGACCTTGAAGTGACAAAGCGGGAATGGGAAGCGGGCATTGAGTTGGTCGATTCGGCGGATCGAGCGGCTTTGGGCAAAGCGGCCACGCGAGTGCGTAATTTCCACCGTCGACGCATCCCCGGCAGCTGGGAGATTAAAGAGGAAGGCGGCGCGACCTTGGGTCAGCGTGTGCGGCCTTTAGAGCGCGTGGGTTTGTACGTGCCCGGTGGCAAAGCTTCTTATCCCTCCAGCGTCATTATGAATGCGGTCCCCGCTTCCGTGCTGGAGATCTCCGAGATTGTGATGGCCACGCCGCCACAACCCGACGGAAGCATTCGTCCCGAGGTGCTCATGGCAGCGCGCCTGGCGGGTGTGCATCGCATTTTCAAAATGGGTGGAGCGCAGGCCATCGCGGCCATGGCTTATGGAACCGAGAGTGTGCCGCGGGTTGATAAGGTCGTGGGCCCCGGAAACATTTATGTGGCTACGGCCAAACGCTTCGTCTTCGGGCAGGTAGGTGTCGATTCCGAAGCCGGTCCCAGTGAAATCTTGATTATCGCTGATAAAACAGCCACGCCCGCATGGGTCGCCGCTGATTTATTGTCCCAAGCTGAGCACGATGAACTCGCGCGGCCCGTGTTGGTTACGCACGTGAAGGGTATCGCGACCAAAGTGCAGGCTGAGTTGGAAAAGCAATTGAAGAAATTTGAACGGGCCGCCATTGCCAAGGTGAGCTTGGCAAATTGTGGTGCGGTGATTTTGACCAAGAACCTGGAGGAGTCCATCGCGGTTTCGAACCAGTACGCCCCGGAGCATCTTTCGCTGTGCATTGATACGCCGGAAGTCGAGGCCAAAATGGTGACCAATGCGGGCGCGATTTTCTTGGGTCACTTTACACCAGAAGCCGTGGGCGATTACATCGCGGGACCGAGCCATGTCTTGCCCACAGGTGGAACGGCACGCTTCTTCTCGCCCTTGGGTGTAGAAGATTTTGTAAAGCGTATGAGTGTGATGCGTTTTGAGCCTTCAAAAATGCGTGAATTAGGAGCCGATGTGATGCGCTTGGCTGAAATGGAAGGGCTGCCGGGACACGGAAAATCTATCGAGTTGCGTTTGGAGAAAATTCGAACCAGCCGTCGTTCACGCGACGAACCCGTGGCCGCAGCAAAGGTGACGGGTAGCGAGAAGGGTTAACGATTACAGAGATGGGCAGGAGTAAGGAGATGAGCGGCGAGCGGCGAGCAGAAATCGAACGCAAGACCAAGGAGACGGATATCCGTGTCTCTTTGGACTTGGACGGGACGGGTGTGTACGAAGTTGAAACAGGGATTCCTTTTTTCAACCACATGCTGGAATCCTTCGCCAAGCACGGCTTGTTCGATTTGCGTCTCTTCGCCAAAGGTGATCTCGACGTTGACCTGCACCACACAGTGGAGGACGTAGGTTTGTCCTTGGGGCAGGCGTTTCGAAATGCCTTGGGTAGTGCCGAGGGCATCACGCGCTTTGGTAGTTTTGTGTTGCCCATGGCCGAGGCCAAAGTGGAGGTGGCGCTGGACATCTCCAACCGTCCCTTCCTCGTCTATCGCGTTCCGCTGGATAACGCGTGGATTGGAACCTTCGATTCCTCTCTGGCAGAGGATTTTTGTATCGCCTTCTCCCAGGCGGCCGGGCTCGATTTGCACATCGACCTGCGTTACGGCGTGAGCCCGCACCACGTGATTGAGGCTGTCTTCAAGGGCCTGGCACGTGCATTGCGAATTGCCGTAGAGCGCGATTCTCGCGTTCAGGGAGTCCCATCGGTTAAAGGAGCGTTGTAGGTTATGTCCGCACCAATTGAGGTAGCCGTCGTGGACTACGGCGCTGGAAACCTGCGCAGTGTGGCCAAGGCCTTGGAGCGCTCGGGCTTGGCGCCCGTGATTGTGAGCGATCCGGAAGCTGTGCGAGCGGCTGATGCCATTGTTCTGCCCGGGGTGGGTGCCTTTCCTGACGCTGTCGCCAGTTTGCAGAAAAATGGTCTTGACCAAGCCCTGTGTGAACAGATCCGCGGAGGCACGCCTTACCTGGGCCTGTGCCTGGGCTTGCAACTCTTGTTTGAAGAGAGTGACGAGCACGGCAACGCCAAAGGCTTTGGAATTTTCAACGGTCGGGTAGAGCGTTTTCCCAAATCCAACCCCGATGGGTCGACCTTGCGAGTTCCTCACATCGGCTGGAACGAAGTGGTCTTTGAGGGAACGCACCCCATGGTGACGAAGTTGCCGGCCAGCGATTATTTCTACTTTGTGCACTCCTATTACGCAGTTCCCAGCCAGGAATCGCTCATTGCGGGGCGCGCAGATTACGCGGGCCCCTTCACGGCAGCCGTAGCGAAGGACAACATCTTTGCCGTGCAGTGTCACCCTGAGAAAAGCCAGTGGGCGGGCAAGCGGCTATTAGACGCCTTTGCCGCCTGGCTGGCGTCGGGCGCTTAGCTTTCAGGCTGTCCCGGAGGTACCACCTTGCTTCAAAAACGCATCATTCCCTGTCTTGATGTCGACAAAGGACGTGTCGTCAAAGGGGTTCAGTACGTAGATCACGTAGACGCGGGGGATCCCGTGGAGGTGGCTCTGCGCTATGAGGGCCAGGAAGCCGATGAAATCACCTTCTTGGACATCACAGCCAGCCACGAGGAGCGCGGCATCTTGCTCGATGTGGTTTCGCGCACGGCAGAGACGGTCTTTATGCCGCTCACAGTGGGTGGTGGTGTCCGCGCCTTGCAGGATATTCGCGATTTACTCAACGCGGGCGCCGACAAAGTGTCCATCATGACGGCGGCCATTCACGACCCCGATTTGGTGAACGAGGCTGCGGCCAAGATCGGCAGCGCCAACTTGGTGCTGGCCATTGACGCCAAGCGCGTCCAGGGCAAGAACGCTGAAGAACCGCCGAGTTGGGAGATTTTTACCCATGGTGGGCGCAATCCGACAGGAATCGACGCCGTAGGCTGGGCCATGCGTATGGCCGAGGCGGGGGCAGGGGAAATTCTGCTTACCAGTATGGATCGAGACGGCATGTGCGACGGTTACGATCTGGAATTCGTTCGGGCCGTCTCAGACGCTGTTCCCATCCCCGTGATTGCCTCGGGCGGGGGCGGCAATGCTGAAGATCTGGCGGCTGCCCTGGACGATGGACCCCAGGGAGGCCATGCCCAGGCGGCTTTGGCGGCCTCTATCTTCCATTTTGGCCAAACCACGGTCAAAGAGGTGAAAGAGCGCCTGCGAGAGCTAGGAATTCCAGTCCGGCCCTGTACCCATTCTTGATGTAGAAACTGGGTGCGCTAGCATGGGCTGCTCCGATTATCCCGCTGGGCGGGAAGTCCCAGTGGTTCGCGATGGAAAGCATCGCTGAATACGTACTGAAATAAGAACGCTCCAAGAGCGTCAACCATGGTTCGAAAGGCAAAAGTGATTTAAATGACCCTGATTAAACTTAAGGACAATGAGTCCTTCGAAGGCGCGATCAAGCGCTTCAAAAAGTCCTGCGAGAAGGCCGGCATCATCTCCGAACTCCGACGACGTGAATACTATGACAAGCCGAGCATCCGCAAGAAGAAGAAAGAGATTGCCGCCCGCAAGCGAGCGCAAAAGAAAATCAGAAGGCAGGTTGTCTAGCGAGGGAGAAAAGGTGCGCAGGAGAGAACGCTGGTGAGTCTGATCCCCGAAGAGGTCACTCGAGAGATCAGGGACCGAATCAATATTGTCGACCTCATCGGGCGTTACGTAACCCTCAAGAAAGCGGGCTCAAACTACAAGGGACTCTGTCCCTTCCACAACGAAAAATCCCCTTCTTTCAATGTCAATTTAGATCGTCAGATTTTTCACTGCTTTGGCTGTGGTGAAGGCGGCGATGTCATCGGGTTTCTCATGCGCCATGAGAACCTTAGTTTTCCCGAGGCTGCACGCAGCCTGGCGGGTGAACTGGGCATTGAAATTCCCGAAAACAATCAGAACTCCCGCGAAGCGTCCACCGACGATCTTTTCCGCGCCAATGAGATTGCGCTGAGTTTGTTTCGATCGGCACTGCGCAGCACCGAGGCCACAGCCGCTCGGGAATATCTAAAAAATCGTGGATTCGATGGCAGCTTGGCAGACGAATTCGAGATGGGTTTCGCCCCGGACAGTTGGGACACCCTCGCCAAGGCCTTGAGCAAAGCCAGTATCCCCGCCGCCCAGGGAGTGCGCGCCGGACTGTTGGTCGAGCGCAAGAGTGGCGGACATTACGATCGGTTCCGCGGGCGCTTGATGTTCCCCATTCGCGATGTGCGCAATCGGGTCGTGGGCTTTGGCGGTCGCGCCTTGGCTGCCGATCAAGATCCCAAATACCTCAACACGGCGGAGACACCGATTTTCCATAAGAGCGCCTTGTTCTATGGCCTCCCTGCGGCCCTGGAACCCATGCGCCGAAACTCGCGTGCGGTGGTCGTCGAGGGATATTTCGATCAGATCGCCATGTGCCGTGCCAGTGTTGGCGAGAGCGTCGCCACCTGTGGCACGGCGCTCACGGAAGCGCATGGTGCCAATCTGCGCAGGCGAGCCCCCACCGTCGTCTTGGTTTTCGATGGTGACGATGCGGGACAAAAGGCCATGGAAAAAGCCCTGGCAGTTTTATTGCCTAACGGCTTGCGCGTGCGTGCAGTGCTGCTTCCGACGGGAGACGATCCGGACACCTACCTCAAGCGGGAGGGCGCCGAGGCTTTGAAGGAACTGGTGGACGCGGCACCACCCGCGCTGGAGCTGATGATGCAGCGCGTTGTTGGAAAAGGTTGCTCGACGCCCTGGCAGAAAGCAGATGCGGTAAACGCGGTGGTTCCCTTTCTGACACGAGTAAGTGATGTCGTGGAGCGGGCAAACTACATCCATCGATTGGCGTTGATGACGGATACGCCTGAAAGCGGTGTAACGCGAGCTGTACGGGCTGCAGAGCAGGGGAAAACCTGGGACGGTGCCGAAACCATGCCGAAGAACCCCCAAAAGGAGACAGCAGAGGCCCGACGTTGTCGCGAATTTGCAAAATTGCTTTTGGATTACCCGGAACATATCAGTGTTTATTTAACACCGGAAACCATAGATCTTATACCCGGGGGTTTCTGGAACCGTTTTTTTACAGCTATGTTTGAGCTATCGTCACAAGGAGAATGCATCGATGCACAAACGCTTTCCAATGCCTTGCAACCCGAGGAAGGAAAGCAAGTCCTGGCGTTTCTAATGGATCACACACCTGAACTCGACGGAGTGCAGGTGGTAGGACAGATCGAAGCAAATCTGAAGTGGCTTAAGGATCGACACAGTCAAGAAATGCGACGTGTCGTTACCGCAAGGGTTCGGGCAAACCCTGAAGCAGACGCCGACGTGTTGGCAGAGAAACAACGCCAGCTGGAAGAGAGGCGTAAAGCACAGGGAGTTTGAACTAACTTTCTTCAGTCGCGCAGTGCAGGGCGCGCGCGAGGCTGAAGACAAGCTAGTGGGGATGCTCTAGTGAGTGCACGGTCGTCGATGGGTGGTACGGGGCGCGAAGATGGAAACTCGGCAGCGAAAGGGCAGAGACGAAGGGTGAGTCGTAGCTCCTCTAAAAACTCTGAAAGCACCGAAGAACAAAAATCAACGCAGGGACTAACGATTCTAAGAGACCTGATCAAGCAGGGTCAGAGAGAAGGCTCGCTCACGCTTGATGAAGTTCACGCCGCCCTCCAAGAACAGACGCTTACTGCGGATCAATTCGACGATGTGTTAGAAGCCTTGTCCCAGAAAGGGGTTGAGGTGAACGATGAGCCCCGCGACTCCGACGGGGCGTCAAAAGATGACCTGCAATTTTTTCAACAGACGGCTACCCGAGAAAAAGTTTCCGCGCCGACTCCATTGGTCGGAGAGGCACCTTCCAACGATCCCATCCGTGTGTATCTCCGAGAGATGGGGCGTGTTTCCCTGCTGACGCGCGAAGGTGAAGTGCTAATCGCCAAACGCATCGAAGCGGGACAGCACGATCAAGCCCGAGCCGTGCTTGGCACGCCCTATGGTTTGTACTCTCTTCTAGTAACGGAAGGGCGACTCAAGTTGGGAGATCTCGACATACGAGATGTCATTGAGGGCATCGAACTCGAAGCCACTGAAGAAAGATTGCAGGACGCACATACTTTGTTCGTCGAGACGGCCAAGGAAGTTCGTGAAATCGAAAAGAAGATCAAGCGCAAGCAGCGTTCGCTGGGGCATCCGCGCACGGGGAAAGAGGCGTGCGATCGTTTGCGAGGCGAACTGGGCACCCTGTATGGGGAAGCGGTTTCCAAGATGCTCGACATTCGCTTTTCGCGAAAATGCATGCGTTCCATCAGCTCCGCGATGCAAATTCTCTCTAACGAAATGTCCAATTGCCTGGATGAACTCCGTCGTTTGGAGCGCGAACAAAACGCGACACCGGAGGAACTTGAGCGACTGCAGCGAATCGAAGCCAAGCACCGAGGTCAGCGAAGAGTAGTGAATCTTGAAGAGGAGCTAAGCGCGCGACCTTCAGTCGAGGAAAGAATCGCAGCCGTACACGAACGGTTGACGCAGCTCGAAGCCGATGCCTTGATGTCTAGAACTGAAGTGGATGATGCCTTGGCGCGTCACGCCATCGCAGAGATTCGCGCGCACGAAGCCAAGGGCGAACTGGTCGAGGCCAACTTGCGTTTGGTGGTATCCATCGCCAAGCGTTACACAAACCGCGGTTTGCAATTCCTGGACTTGATCCAAGAGGGAAATATTGGCTTGATGAAAGCCGTGGAGAAATTCGAATACCAGCGCGGCTATAAGTTCTCAACCTATGCGACATGGTGGATTCGTCAGGCCATTACGCGCGCGATCGCCGATCAAGCGCGCACGATTCGAATTCCCGTCCATATGATCGAGACGATTAACAAGCTCGTGCGCACCAGTCGGTCCTTGGTGCAGCGCCTGGGTCGGGAACCCACGCCTGAAGAGTTGGCCGTCCGGATGGAACTGTCCGTTGAGAAAATTCGCATGGTGATGAAGATTGCCAAGGAGCCCATCAGCCTCGAAACGCCAGTGGGCGAAGAAGATGATAGTCATTTGGTGGATTTCATCGAAGACAAGAATGCCGTGGACCCACAAGTGGCGGTCATCGAACAAAACCTGGCTAAGCACACCGAAGAAGTGCTTGCGACACTGGGCCCTCGTGAAGAGCGTGTGCTCAAGATGCGCTTTGGTATTGGCGAGCGCACCAATCGTACTTTGGAGGAAGTGGGGCAAGACTTTGACGTCACGCGCGAGCGCATTCGTCAGATTGAGGCCAAGGCCTTGCGCAAGCTACGGCACCCCAGCCGCAGCCGCGTGCTGAAGAGCTTCGTCGAAAACTAAGAGCTGAAAACTAAGAGACGAGAACTAAAAGATCAGCCTTCTTCGTCTACCTTGTGGCGAGCCAGCCAGCTTTGGAGGTTCTCGCCAAAGCCGATCTCCTCGTGTCGCTTGGCCACTTTTTCGAGAACGGTGGAGAGCTGCTGCTGACTGATAGGGTCCTGTGCCTGAATGTGGTCAGCCATGGCTTCTGCGGCTTCTCCCACTCGATTGGCGATTTCTTCGCCAATGCCCATACCGCCGCCAGCATCCTCGCTAAGGCCTAGATAATTTTCAGCCGTGTGTTTTGCAATATGCCCCGCGTGTTTGCGCGACGCGATGATATTGCCCTTGCCCGTGACCACGTTCCCCGCACCAAACACCGTGGGGTAAGCGGCCAGGGTTCCCAGATCCCAGTCGGTAAAGGCGAAGAGATCGCCTTTCATTTCAATGCCCGGAATGGCTTCGGGGACGCTGCCAATGGAACTGACGACCATGGGTGTCTCTATGTCGAAGCTTTCGTCGGTGGCGACGGGCCTTCCATTCTCCATGCGTGTTCGGCGCATGGTAAGACCTGTGAGTTGGCCGTTGTCTGAGAGGATGGCTTCAGGTGTGCACAGGGGTTTGACGTCGAAGAGGAATTTTTTTTGTGCTTTCTCGACCATGCGCAGGCGTGCAGTTTCCATTTTTTTAATACGCGCGGCGTCGGCGCCTTCGGGGGTGGTCATAATGGGCATGTCTTCAATTCGGCGCCGGTACACCAAGGTGCAGGCCTTGCATCCAAGGTCTTCCCAGGTGAGGTCGTGTTCTGCCAGAGCTTTGGGAATGCCCTTGTGCTCCATTTCCACGGTCGACACGTGAATGCCGCGCTCCGCCAAGGCACGGCTTGCCAATTCCAAGTTGATGATCTTGAGCATGTCGATGGAGGCGAGTCCGCCGCCGACCACGATGGCTCCTTCGCGGATGTCGCACTGAGGGCCCTCGTAGTCCGCTTCTTGATAATGATTGTACCAGCGCAAGAAAGGATTCTGGTACACAAGTCCCTTGCCAACGAAATCCTCAGCGCCTTCCACAGCCAGGGCACGATCGCTCCACGCGCCACAGGCCAGGATGACGGCATTGAATCCCCAGTTCTGCGTCAGGTCGGCGAAGTCGAGGTCTTGACCTATTTTTGTGTTGGGAACGAAATGGATTTTCTCATGGGCGAGCTTCCCTTCGATGGAAGCGTATTCCTTGTTTCGCTGTGCGGCGTGCCAGCGTGGCAAGCCATCTTCAATCTTCCCGAAAGGGCGTGGGTTTTGTTCAAGGATGACGGCAGTGATACCGCGTTGAGCCAGTCGATGGGCTACTTCGGTGCCGGCACAGGCCCCTCCGATAATTGCCACTGCGTAGGAAGAGGTGTTCGTCGTAGGTTGATCAGTCATGGGCGCGATGGTGACAGTTTTTTCGTCGTCTCTCAATGTGAGAGAGGGGTTTGGTGATTCTTTCAGTTTTCTTGTTCGGGCCTTGGTGAGAGCAGGCGCTGGAGCCGCTGTGCCTCAATCCGCACAAGAATGGAGCGCGTGTGTGTGGCTACGACGCTGCCAGGTCGAGCGCCCTTGGGTTTGCGCACATTGACGCAGCGCGTGGTGAGGACCTCGGCCTCGCCACTTTTTCCGCCACGGCTGAAATGCGCGGCCAAAGTGGCCGCATCCAGCACACTTTCATTGTCAGGCTCCTTATGGCGCAGGTTGCGCAAGACGACGTGCGCACCTGCTTGGTCTTCGGCGTGAAACCAAAGATCGTTTCCTCGTGCCAGTCGCAGGCTGAGTTCATCATTTTGGCGGGCACCTTTCCCCACCCAGATTTCACTCCCGTTCTGGCTGAGATAACAGCGATAGGGTTGGCGGTCGCCCTGTGCGTCCTGCTTGCCACGCTTTTTTCCTTGTCGTTTTTTGCTCGGTGCCTTTTGTTGAACTTGTTCCGCCGCGGCCTCCAAGGCTTGGAAGTCCGCTGCACTGTTCACCTGTTCTTCCAATGCCTCAAGGATTTTTTTCTGCTGAATCGAGTTTGCGATTTGCCCCTCGATCCGAGGTTGGCCGCGCTTGAGTTTGCGTGATCGCTGGAAGAGTCGCTGGGCATTCTCGCCCAGACTGTGCTCGGGATTGAGTGGTATCTCCACGCTTGAACAGTTGGGGTCGTTGTAGTCCACGGCTTGTACGCTGTGTTGGCCGCGCAACTTGGGTTGTCCCAAGGCGACCAGGGCCTCAGCCTGGCGGCGAAGATTCGGGCCTTCCTGCGTTGCGGCGAGATCGCTCTCTTGGGCTGCGAGACGCTTGCTCAGTCTGCGCTGTGTCCGCTGCAATTGACGGAGCAAACTCATCTGGAACTCGGCCCTTTCGAAGTCCAGCAACTCGGTCTCAAAAGCGAGGCTTCGACTGCCATCGGCCGCCAGGCGAGACAAAGCGAAGCCACCCTGCGCTGCAGCCTTCGTCATTGAATCCAAAGAGGATTTTCTTGCGGGAAGGGGCTGATAGGGGCTGCCCGGGTGCATGCCGCTTCGCGCTCGATCCCAGTTCATCGCGCCCAGTAGCTTGTCCTCTGCGTTCAGCAGGTACAGATTGGCGCTGCGCCCGAACAACTCGGCCATTAATCGATAAGCACCTTCTGCAGTTTCGATCTCCAGGGTCAGGAGTCGGTCTCCCTGGGGCGCGCTGACCTTGTGGATGCGTCCAGCACCCAGGGTTTGGCGCAAACTTCGGGCAAAGTTGGATAGTTCTGGCTTGCGCTCCGGTCGAGTTGAGGAAACCAAGGCGGCACGTGTGCTCGGAGAAGCGATGAGTTGGAGGTAGAGAGTGCGGCTGGAAACTCGCAGCGCACAGCTGATGCCACCCGCTTTACGGTCGGTGATCTTTTGAATGCGTCCGCCGACGCAGAGAGAGTTGATCTCCTCGGCCAGAGCAGCGATGTCTTGGCTGTTGAGATGAAACACCCTCGTAGATTCCTTCCGGCAAACAGCCCCGTTTCTTCAGGCTAGTCGATGAGGCTCATGGTAGGCATTTCTATTGTAGGCATTTCTGGGAGCATTCGGCCTGCCCTGGAGAATTCGGCGTGTTAGCTTCCGCAGGCGTGGGCCTGTAGCTCAGGGGTTAGAGCACCCGACTCATAATCGGAGCGTCGTAGGTTCAAATCCTACCAGGCCTACCATTTACATTGTTGATGGAATGCATCTTAGATGTGCAATATCTGCATCTAACAGGCTGTGCAGCCTCCGATTCTGCGCCGTCTTTCCTGCTAAGTACCCCTTTACTGAACAGCAGAAAGTTTTCTTCTTTATCCGGCTCCTGAATCTGGCGGCAGGGTATTGTGTGATGTAAGATAGTAAAAATAGACACACCTACATAGGGAAAACACTTATGTCCAGACCAGTAAATTCGGATCTCAGAGGCAAAATTCTTGAAGAAGCCATCGGTATCGTTTACCGAGAGGGTCCCAAATCGGTCACTATGCGCTCCTTGGCTGAAAAACTCGGCTACTCCGCCGCCACAATTTACCTCCATTTCGAAAACAAGGAGGAGCTATTCAGAGAGATCGCTCTTCATGGTTTCGATGTTTTGACGCGCGCCATGGCGCCCGCCAAAGACATTGAGGATCCCTCGCTGGCGTTGTCTGAAGCCTTGCGGCGCTACATTGATTTTGGAATCGAGCATTTAGAGCTCTACCGATTGATGTTTGAAGATGTGGGAATGGAAGCCTTGGTGCAGCAACTCAGCGCTGAAGACCAGGCAAGGGCCATGGAACCCTGGAATATCACCCGTGACATTTACGCTCGAGGCATGAGCCAGGGTGTTTTCACTGAGAATGATCCTGATTTAGAGGCCAGTATCGGGTGGTCCCTGGTACATGGTTTCGTGCAGTTGAGCACTGCCGGTAAGATGCTGGTGAGCAATAACGGCGGGCAAGGCTTCGGCGCGCTGCGCAGCGCCTTGGTAAGCTCCCGTGTCGACGCCCTGAAGAAGGCAGCTTAAGCCAGCGACGTGTTCTAGCTCCTGTTCGAGCTCTTAGAGAGTCATTTGAGTCCCGTTTCAGCCCCGGTGCGGAGGGTTCCTCTCCAAGCCGGGGTTGTTTTTGAGAAGCCCCCACCGCCCCTCAGCTCTGCTATGCTGTCCCTTGTGGGCGCCATCCGAGGCGCACCAGCGCCATCAAAGGGTGAATTAAACGCTCCATGAAGAATCGAAACCGCTATTGGGACTGCTTGGACCAAGCCATTGACGCCTCTTATGGAGGTCGTGCCGATGAGGCCTTGCAATGGTTTGACGAAGCGCTCAAAGCCGATCCCGAGGGTGCGGAAGCGCACAACGGCCGCGGTGAAATTCTTTGGGATGCGGGTCGCATCGACGAAGCCCTTTACGCTTTCGAGCAAGCCATCGCTGTGGATGCCAAATTTGTGACTGCGCATTTGAATCGGTCGGAATTGCTCATCGAAGATCTGGGCGAGTACCTGCGCGCCATGACATTGTGCGACGAACTCTTAGCGGGCCACCAGCATTTACCACGTCTTGAACGGGCAGTAGAACTGGAGCTCTATTACCTCAAGGCCAAGGCCTTTTATTATCAAGGCGACTTATTGGGTTCCCTCTTCTTGATTCGCAAGGCCTTGAAACTGGGTGGCGAGATTGCGTTGTATCGCATGTTTGAGGGTCAGGCCCTTTTCGAATCAGCTCAGTTTCAAGAGGCCCGCCAGGTATTGGAACGTGCCATGGTTCTCGATCCCGAGTCGGCCCACGCCGCCTATTACCTGGGTCTCACCTTGGAACATTTGGGTGAGAAGGATGCGGCAGCAAAATCTTTTGAGGTGGCAGATGCGCTCGACCCGGACCACTACCCCCAGCCCACGCCCGTGGAAGAAGCTTCCTTTCGGCGCGTGCTTCGAAGTGCCATTGAAGACCTGCCAAAATCCTTGCGACGGCACTTCGAGGAACTGTCGCTGACCATCGAGACCCTGCCCGAACCAGCTACCCTGCGTACCGGGGATGTGTCACCCCAAACCTTGGGACTTTTTCGAGGAGAGCAGCGTCGAGAATCGACGGAGCCAGCGGCAGGCACTCAAAACCAAATTGTTTTGTATCGAGGCAACTTTGAAAAAATTGCCCGGAACGAAGAGGAACTCCTCGAACAGTTGAAACTCATTTTGAAGAATGAAGTGGGTCAGTACCTGGGGCTCGATGACATAGCGCTCGAAGGTCTTGGACTTCTCTAGTCCCCTCCTCAAGATCGACCCTTGAATATTCTCTTGGATACTTATCGGTAAAGAACGGCATCTGGAGTGGGCTCGGGCATCCGAAGGCGCGGGAAGGCGCCCAAGCTCATATCCCCTGGCGATCCCTGAAAAACCAGGTCCACAGGAAGAATCGATTCTCTAGATCGAACCAGCCCATATTTTTCACGCACACCTTCAAAGGTGTAGGAAGAGTAGGCGCCAGAGCGAAGATCGGGTGTGTCAGTGAGTCCGAGTTTGGCGCGTTCGAAGAAGTGATCCCGGCTGGCATCGGCACCGTGATCGTAATCGCTGTCGGCTCGTTCCTTGTGCTGAGAGGTCTCGTCGAGCAGGGCTACCAGCCGAGCCAGACGCTCGGCACTCAGCCGTTCGTAACTGTATTCAGGTGGTTTCTTGGCGTTTCCGTGAAGGTCGACATAGGCGATGCGAATGACTTGACCGCCCAGAATGGCGATGCCCTCAGGATGCAGCTCTCCGTTGCGGGCTTCTTCATCCAGAAGTTGTGAGCGCAGCCCCAGGCCGTGAGGCCCTGCCACCTTGGGATGCTCCTCAAGAAAACCACGCGTAATGCGAATCTGTTGCGGCGAGACATCATCCCAAAGTTCCCGAGCCGCTCGGCCCGCTTCCTGACCGGCTTTGGTGTTGGGAAAGTCTCCCGCTGTGCGCTGAAGCATGGCCATGCGAAGGTCGGGGTGGGGCTCGCGGTTTGAACCTGTGAGCATTTGCTTGGCCGCTTTTTCCTCAAGTCTTTGTTCCTCTCGAGGGGAAAGGTTTCCGCGCTGCTGTGCGTACTTCAAGGTTCCGATGGCGTTGCCACGCCGGTTCTCAAGCCAACGCATGTAATCAAGCACCTTGTTTTCGTAATCACCGCCTGGATAACGAGCCAGGTAGTGCTTTGCATGAACAGCGACTTCGCGGCTAAAGGGCCAGGGTTTCATCCGGGAATAACTAAACCAGCGGCCAGGCAACGTGATGACGGTACTGAGAACCGTGGGTGCGTCCAACACCCATTCTAAAGGTCGAAACAGACCGCGCCGTTTGGGTCCGTTGGCCAAGGGCCCGAGCATGACCCAGCGCACGCGGCGCCAGCCATCTGTTTGCTTGCTCTTGCGGAAGTATCGATAGGGGTTCTCGGAGGGTCGGTTGACAATGCTGCGTGCGTGGCGCTGCATGCCCGAGGAGGCATTCCACTTTCTACCGATCTTGCCATAAGCTTTGAACGACCTCTTCTCCTGCCCCTCGCGCTCCAAGGTCATTGCGTTGGCGAAGGCCAGCGGTTGAGACAGAGGCGCGGGTGACTTGGCGGGCAAAGAAGGCAGAGCAGATTCGAGAAAGGCAGCGCTGCTGATCTCGTAGGCTGCCGGCCATTCTTCGGCTGGAAGCCATTGTGCCGGGGCTTGCAGGCTGCGCTGTAGGGCCTGCTGGCGTTGGTAGGATCGCTGGTCGACAACTAGCAATAAGCGCTTGGCTTCTCGGAGCTCGGGAGCAAGGCCCAAGGCCGCATCCAGGTGGTAGCGCGCAGCCTCCGGATAGCCTTTCGAGAGTAATTTGCGTGCCTCCCTCAGTTGGCGCTGAACCATCGTAGCGACATATTTCTTTTCATATTTTTCAACACGTTTTTCGAGCTTGCGTGCCTCTTGGGTATCGGGATGGCGTCTCAAGTATTCTTGCCAATGTGCCAGGGCCTGTCGCTCGCGTAGCGAAAGGGGTTCGCGGTTTCTTTCGGAGGCGAAGACGTCTGCGACTGCGCGCACGATCGTCACGGGAATAAGAATTCCGGAGAGGGCCAATCGTCCCACCGGGCCGGCGATTCGGTTATAAGCGCTGCCGTAACGAACCGTGCGTTCATCGTGCAGTCGCTTTTTCGCCAACAGCAGCGGATCATCGGCCGCTTCTTGCTCCAAACGTGCTCGCAGTGCGGGGTCGAGATCGTCGTCTTCTAAAAGCGCATTCTCTTTTTGGCGGTAGGTCACGTCGTCATCGATGCAGGCAAAGCCTGCGGCATGCGCGTAAGGAAGAAGACCACTGACGGGTTGGTTGTTCTGCTCGCGAAATCGGTCGAAGGATTCGATTTCGTCGATACTGTCTTGTGCGGATTCGCTGCAATCTTTCAATACCTCTGTAGCAATGGCGACAGCGGCCAGGTCTGCTTTGTCGGGTGCTAGAGGGGCAAAGCGCACCGGGGCGTTGAGAGTTTCCAAAGGTGGAGGCGTTGCGGTATGGCAGGCACAAAAGAGTATCAGGCCTGGCAGTGTCAGGCTGTAGAGAAGACGGCGTTCTCGGGCTCGTTTAGTTGGTAAAACGGTCAACATCAACTCTCAAGGTGAAGGCAAGGAAGGCTTCCAGTCGCCTGGCCGCTTCGAGTTTTTCCGGCGTGCCGTCCATCCGGGCAATATTTTCGTAGATCTTGGTGGCGCCATCGACGAGTTCCTGAAAGCTAATCGGATCGAAGTACAAGCCTGCAGGCGGATTGACCGCAGCATATTCCTTGGCCATGTCTGCGTAGAGATTGGCAAGGTTTAGAATATGTCGATTGGCGTACTTGCTTTCGCGGTGCCGTGAAATCAAGCGTTGGTATTCAGCCACAGCCCGCAGGTCGCCGTCTAGAAAGAGTTGGCGTGTTGCGACGAAGTAACGCAGGCGCTCCTCATCGGCGCGCTCAATTTCTTCTTCCAACATGGCTGCGTAATGAGTGCCGACAACTTCTTCTCGCAGTGCGTGAAAATCGGCCAATTTGAGTTTGTGAGCGGCCAGAATAAATTCGGAGGAGGGGAGAAGGGGGGCGTCGTTCGGTTTGTCGAGGTGAGACGTAGTGGGTTCGAACAGCGTTTGCTCGACGGTGCGTTGGAACTTCTCACAGATCGTCGCGCTGCGCACAGCGTCGTCCATAAGTTCCCCTTGGCGTTGTGCAGCCGCCCGATAATTATCGGCGGCCAACGCATAGGCGCCAAGCCGCTCAAAGGAGCGACCTTTGGCGAAGAACAAGACTTCATCAAAGTGCCCCGCACGCAAAGCCTCGGCATGCGCGACTTCAATGTTTTCAAGTCGAAGCAAGGAGGCGCGGTAGACGTTGCGACCGGTGAAGTCACGCGCCGGAAAAAAACGGTAGGTATCATCGGAGACATGCCGCTGCAGGACGGCTACGACTTCGAGAATGCTTTCCGGGGGTCGGTAGCGTTCGTCGCTGACGGGAGTGTGTGAGCAGCCCACCAGGCCTGCGACGAAAACCAGTACGGCGATCGCCGAGAACTCAGGAAGAACCCTTGTCTTTTTTGCTTGCACGGGGCTTCGGTCCCTGTTTGTTGGTTTTTCGACTTCGCTTTGATTTTGGAGAGGCTGGCACGATGGCGTTGAGCATCTTCTCAGTGGCAATCACAGCAGCTGCCATTTGGTCGGAGTCCACACCCGTAGTGGTGATGACATCGTCCTCTTCGTCGGGGTTTTCCCAGCGGATGAGCGTTTCAACAAGGGCGGTCGTTCGCCCGCCCGGCGCGATGCGCACACGGAAATCCAACAGGCGTGGCAATTCCAAGCCGTAGGCTTCTTGCATCGCTTTGCGCAGCGCATTCATGAAGGCGTCGTACCCACCATCTCCATTCCCTTCGGCCTTGGCGGTTTTTCCACGAAAGGCCACGGTGACTTGCGCACGTGGGAGTTCATCGGATCCGACATTGACCTCGTAATGCTCGACTCGAATGCGACTCTCTTCGGGCATCTTTAACAAGTCTGAGATGATGAGAGGTAAGTCTTGGGGACCGACGGTGTGCTTCTTGTCTCCCAACTCGATGATGCGTTGCAGCAAAAGTTTTTTCTCGGCGGGAGTCAGTTCGATGCCCAGGCGCTTGAGGTTGTGGTCGACAGAGGCCTTGCCCGAGAGTTTGCCCAGCGCGTAGCGCCGTTTGCGTCGGAAGCGATCGGGCAATAAGCGACTGGCATACAGGTTGCCCTTCATGTCCCCGTCGGCATGAACTCCCGCGGTTTGCGTAAACACGTCGCTGCCGACGATGGGTGCGTTGGCCGGGATTTCTTTACCGGTAAAGACCTGGACGAGTTCCGACACTTCCACCAAGTATTTTTCATTGACCCGCGTGTGGTAATCGGTGAGGTCCTTGATGGCGGGAACGATCTGGGCCAGGCGTGTGTTGCCCGCCCGCTCTCCGAGCCCGTTGACGCTGGTGTGCACGCCGCGCACGCCAGCACGCACTGCGGCTAAACAGTTCGCCGTCGACAGGCCGTAATCATTGTGAGAGTGAAATTCGAAATGCACATCGGGCCAGGCGGTCACCATGAGCCCGATGTAGCGCTCGGTCTCATGAGGGCTAAGCACGCCAAGCGTGTCGGGTAGTAGAACGCGCTCGATGGGGAGTGTGCACAGCGTTTGCATCATGGACGCGACGTAGTCAAAGTTTTCTCGCACACCATTGGACCAGTCTTCCAAGTAGACGTTGACTTTAATGCGGCGTCTGCGCGCATAGCGAATGGTCGCTTCGACTTTCTGGCGATGCGCCTCGGGCTTCATGCGCAGCTGCCCCACGCAGTGGCTTTCCGAACCCTTGGTCAACAGATTGATCACCTTGCCGCCCACGCCCACCAGCCAGTCGATGGATTTCCCACCATCGCAGAAGCCCAGCATCTCAATGCGCTCAAGACAGTCATTCTTCTTGGCCCAACTCGTGATTTGCCTGGCGGCGTCCCGTTCCCCCTCGGAGACGCGGGTCGATGCGATTTCAATGCGATCGACGTTGACCTCAGTGAGCAGGATACGCGCGAGTTGGAGTTTTTCGGACGGGGTGTAGGAGATATTGGGGGTTTGTTCCCCATCGCGTAGCGTGGTGTCCATAACGGAGATGATTTTGGCGTCGCCTGCCATAACTCGTTTGATTCCTCTTTCAATTTCGCTGTTGTACCGAGAGTATTCCGAGAGTTCGTGATTATACGCAGGTTTACCTCAGATGCGCATGGGCTGAGACCGGTGTCGAGGGTAAACTGCCCGCTCATGTCTGAAGAATCCAAAGGGCGAGCCCGTGAGTTTCAGGTGGCGGGCGAAGAGACCGGATCCCGGCTGGACCTCTTTCTGGGCGAAAAACTGGCCTGTTCACGGGGTGAGGTCCGTCGCATGCTGCGCAGCGGTTTGGTTCGTCTGGACGGCAAAACCGTGGGTGAGCGGGCCAAAGGAGCCATCTTGTCCGCTGGCCAGCACCTCGAATTAAAGGACGACCGCCCCGCCAGCGCCCTGGAGGCGCGTCCATCGCCCGAAAGCCCGCTGTCGATTCTTGCGCAGGGTTCAGGTTGGCTGGCCTTGGACAAACCCGCCGGCACTCCCGTGCACCCCTTATCTGAAGCCGAGAGGGACAGCCTGCTCAACGCTTTGATCGCGCGGGTGCCCGAAATTCAGGGCGTGGGGGAGGGGGGGCTGCGCAGCGGCGTGGTGCACCGCCTGGATCTGGACACCTCGGGAGTGATTTTGTTTGCCACGGAAGAAAACCGCTGGCAGCAACTGCGCGAGGCCTTCAAGACGCATGCTGTAGACAAGCGCTACCGCGCCTTGGTTTCGGGAACCCTCGCCGGACAAGGCACTCAATCCTTGTGGCTGCGGGTTGCTCAGCACCGCCCGGCCGTTGTGCGGGTGGTGGAACCCGATACGGCAGGCGCCTTTTTGACGCGCTTGTCCTGGTCTTGTCTGGAGACTTTTGACGCGGCCAGCTTGCTGGAGGTTCAACTAGAGACGGGTTTCTTGCATCAAGTGCGCGCTACCTTGGCCCATATGGGTCATCCCGTTTTGGGTGATACTTTGTATGGGGAGCCGTCTGCGTCGCCGCCGGCTCGACAAACTCTGCATGCAGCTTCTTTAGAGTGGGGTGAGATTCGAGCGCGCAGCGAAGATCCGCCGGACTTTGCGGCGCTGTTAACAAGCTTGCGGGAGCGTAATTTTTGAGAGAGTGCGCTCAACGCTGGCTTGGTTGGGCTACCCCTTGGTAGTCTCGGAGTTCCAATGAACGTGCGGTTGTGGCAAGGCACAGAGCGCTACGCCGAGCCAAAGGGGGAAGTATGCGATTCGTGAAACGACTCGTACTGGGTTTGGTCCTACTCGCGGTGTTGCTGGCAGTGTTTCAAGGCAGTAGCAAAGTTGAAGTGGAGCCTCGTAGCGTGTTGCTCGTGGAACTCCAGGGCGCTTATGTGGAGGGCCCGGAACCTCCCCTTCTCAGGCGTATGTTGGGGCAAGTCGAGAGGCCCATGGCCAGCGTTTTGTCCGACTTCGCCAAGGCCGAGCGCGACGATCGTATTGACGTGGTCATCATCCGAATCAGGGAGCTGCAAATTGGCTGGGCCAAGGTGCAGGAACTCCGCGATGCCATTTTACGCTTGAACGAGGCCGGGCGCGAAACCGTGGCCTATTTGGAAACCGAGACCTTCGGCTCCAATCAAGAGTTCTATCTGGCCACGGCCGCTGACCAATTGGTGTTGGCACCGGGCACCCGCGCCCCCTTGGTGGGACTCGCCGCTGAATTTTTCTTTTTGGGCGGCGTTTGGGAAAAGCTTGGAATTGAGTTGGAAGTGGAGCGCATCGGAAAGTACAAGAGCGCGGCCGAAAGTATCTCCGGCAAGTCCATGTCCGAACCCTCGCGCGAAATGGCCGAGGCCATGCTCGAATCCATTAACAACAGCTTCATCGGTGGCATGGCTCAAGGTCTGGGACTCAGCGAGGAGCAGATTCGAGCGGCCGTCGACGAAGCCCCGGTCAGGGCCGCGCGCCTGCAGGAATTGGGTTTGATTGACGAGGTCTTGTTCTTTGATCAACTCTTGGAGCGTTACGAGGACCGACCCACGATGAAGGCCGAGGTCTACGCGGGCGTGGAACCCGCAGATGTGGGATTTGATCCTGTCGCCCGGTTCGCCGTGATTTATGGCAGCGGCGGTGTCACGCGTCAGCAACGTTCTCAGGCGCGCGGCGGTCCTGTGCTCAACGCGCAAGTGGTTTCCGAGGCCTTGGATGAGGTGGCCAACGATCCCGAAATCGATGCCATTATATTTCGCGTGGACAGCCCCGGTGGCTCCCCCCTGGCCTCGGACATTGTGTGGCGAGCGGTTGAGCGCGCCAGAATGAAGAAGCCCGTGGTGGCGAGTCTCTCCGATGTCGCGGCTTCCGGCGGTTATTACGTGGTTTGTGGAGCCGACCGCATCGTCGCCGAGCCGGCTACGCTCACGGGTTCCATCGGTGTTTTTGCCGTTCGACCGGTTCTCAGCGGTTTCTTGACCAAGTTGGGCATTGGCACGGATTCCATTGTGAAGGCCGAGCATGCAGGTGTGTTGTTATCGACCAAGAACTTGACCGAAGAGGGGCGAGAGCGTTTCCGTTCCGATATTCGAGAAACCTATAACCAGTTCATCGGGCGTGTCGCCCAGGGCCGAAACATGAGCTTGGAAGCCGTCAACGAGGTGGGCCAGGGTCGGGTGTGGACGGGTGCGCAGGCTCTGGAGGTCGGGTTGATCGACGGGTTGGGCGGACTGCGTGAAGCGGCTTTGCAGGGCAAGGAACTGGTGGGCTTGGAGCCCGATGACGATGTAGCCCTTCTGCCTTATCCACAACCCAAGCCCCTCGCCGAGCAGATCGGTGAAGTTTTAGGTGGAGCACAGGTGGGTGTGCAGGTTTGGATGCCTTCCTCCCTGCGCAAGCTCGAGAGCATTCTCAGATTGGTGCCCGAAGGCGCACCCGCAGCCTTGCCGCCTTATTGGGTGGAGATTCATTAAGGCGTCTACTCGGTCTGATTTGTCGAATTCGTTTAAAGTAAGGCCGCGCGTGAGGCTTAGCCGATAACCAGATCGGGCGTGGGAAGCCCGCGCTCCCTGGCGTAGTGGCTGAGGGCCTTGAGTCCCCCTTTGAAGTGGTGGGCACGCACGCCCAGTCTTGACAGCAACTCTGCCAGTTGGGCCGACTTGATCTCGTACTCACAGTAGAACACGTAAGTTTGATTGCGATCAAAAGCCTTGTAGGCCGTCAGTGCCTGATTGAACTCCAAGTGCAGGGCTTCGCCATAGTGCCACCCCTTGTAGGCGGCTTGGGAGCGCAGGTCGATGACGACGGCCTCATGGGGAATCTCCTGGATGGCTAGCTCCGGCAGGGTTTGCGCATGGAGATCCAGGTTGCGCAAATCGAAGATCGAACGCGTGGCGATGAGTTCCGTTAGCAACTCGCTGACCTGGGATTTTTCCAGGTACTCTTCTTGTCGCTCAATGTCTTTCAGTTTTGCAGCTGTCGCCGGGCCGCGGCTCACCATGGCACAGTGCTCCCGTACTTTGGAAGCGCGTTCATAGGTGCCGACGACCTTGGACTGTTCGATGATTTCTTCTTTGTTCATCCCCACCACGGGGCGCAGGATGGGCAGGGTCGTGGCACGTGAGATCACCGCCATGTTCTGCAAGGTCTGCGAGGACACCTGTCCCACGGCGTCCCCCTTCACCAGCGCAATGGCTCGGATCTCCTCGGCCAAGGCATCGGCCACGCGCACCATCAGCCGCTTGAGCACGACTTGCCAGTAGCGTCGGTCCACATGCTCTTGGATGGCGTGCATGAGCGGCTCGAAGTTCACGGTGTGCAGTTTGGGCCGTGTGCCGTAGGACCAATCGTCAGCCAATATCTTGGCCACACCCAATACATCCAACTCGTGTACCGAACCGCCCATATTGCAGAACAGGTAATCCAGCGAAACTCCGCGGCGCAGCATTTGCCAGGCGGCCACGGGTGAATCGAAGCCACCGGAAATCAAGCACAAGGCTTTGCCTTCGACGCCCACAGGTAAACCTGCTTGTCCCGCGACACGCTCTGAAAAGAAGTAGGCCTGCCCCTCGTAGCATTCTACGCCTACCGTGATCTCGGGTTGCTTCAGGTCCACGCCGGCGGCATAGGGGAAGAGCGCGGTCCCCAATTGTTTTTCGACGTCGTTGGAGGTGAAGCTGAGGTGGGCGCGATCTCCGACGCGGCGCGCGCGCACGGCGAAGCGCTTGCCCTTGACCTGATCGCGGAACAACTCCAGCCCGAACTCCAGAATTTCATCCAAGGATTCCCCGCGGCGCATCTCGACACGGGAAAGGGACTGGACGCCAAAAACCCGGGCAACGATGGGGAGGGCCCTTTCGTCGCCCACATCGATGAACAGCCGGCTATGGCTTCGATCAAAGCGTGCCGGAATCTGCGCCCTCTTGAGCGCCTCCTTGATATTTTTACGCATTCTGGAAATAAAATGCTTCCGCGTTGGCGCTGCCTTGGTGCTGATCTCGCCGGAAAAGCGCAAGAGAAGGCGAATGGGCAACACCTCTTCCTCGGGGCTCTCTGTTGCGGGATGGGTAGACAAGCTTTTACTCCGAAGGCTTAGGGAAGATGCCGCGTACCACAGGGTAGGGGGCTCAAACCGAAGCTCCAAGATAGAAGGTGTAATGGGCAATGGGCAAAAGAGTCTGGGGTGGTTGGAGGCGTGAGGCAAATCACGGTCGCCCGGGTTGAATCTTCGATAAGGGTTAACTGTTCCTTGTTCTTTTGGTTTGTGGCTTGCGCGGAAGCGTACAAGTCCACACAATATGAGGTGCTAATTGGAGATACGGGTGAATTTCCTGCCACGAGCCGTATCGAACCCAGGGTTGGGGGATGAAGCCCATCGTTTAAGCAGGAAACCATAGATCAGGAGACCCCGACATGCATCGAGGATCATTCTTTAAACATTTGATCGTAGGCCTTTCCGCGTTATTCCTTGCCGTTGGATGTGCGAGTACTTCCACTAAAACAGAAGATCTGGGATCTGGCGGCTCCGGCTCCGGCTCCGACGGCGGGTATGTCGATACGACTGATATGGACGCAGCCGGGCCCGAAGCCCGTGCCGAGCTCGACAAGATTTATTTTGATTATGATCGCGCTCTGGTGCGAGACGATATGAAAGACGCCCTTCGCTCCAACGCGGAAAAGATTCTGGCCAACACGAGTTGGGGAGCCATTATTGTCGAAGGGCATTGCGATGAGCGCGGCAGTGAAGAGTATAACTTTGCACTGGGTGAGCGCCGTGCGGCAACCGTCAAGAAATACCTCGTGGCTTTGGGTGTCCCCAGCAATCGCTTGGAGACGGTGAGCTTCGGAGAAACGCAGCCCGTGGCGGGTGGTCACGACGAATCGTCTTGGGGCCGAAACCGACGCGCTGAATTCCGATCCTCATCGCAGTAAATAGGTGTAGCTGGCGTCTCATGGTTGAGCGCTGAGCCAAAGTCAGTATCCGAGGGGAAGAGCCATAGGCTCTTCCCCTCGCTGTTTGTAAAGTGTTTGCGTATTTCCTGTGTTGTGGCTGTGTGGTGCCCGTGCAGTACCTGTGAAGCCCCGAATAGTTATTGAAAGATAAGACTTTGGTTGATCCAAGTGCGTTGAGAACGGAGCGGTTGACCCTGGCGCAAGCTGGGATCGAACCCCAGGGCCTGCAGGCCCTGGCGCCCCTACTCGACGAAACAGGTAGCCTGGTTTTTTTTGAATGCTGGCCCTGTGAACCGGGTTCCGACCTGTCTTTGGAAGAGTTGGAACTGACAGCGCTGCGCTTGGAACCTGGTTCCTGTGAATTTGCCCTGCGCAAAGCCGTGGGGGTCGATGCTTTCCCGGCCTTGCTGCGGGAGATGGAAGATTGCGTTCCCGTTGTACTGGACCTGCCGGCCAGGCGAATTTTTTTCACCTCACTGGGTGTGGAGGCCTTCAAGCCGGCCCGCAGCTTGGATCTCTTGGATCTCTTTGCGCTGACGCACCCCGATGCGCCGGATCTGGGTCGGGAAACCGTAGAGCGCCTCACTCGTGGCGAGCTTTCCGTCTCAGGTTCCGCCCAGGGTTCCGCCCTGGGTTTGCTGCAGGCCTTGCTGGCCATGGTCGAGGGTGCACGTGCCGGGGAGCTGCGTTACCGGGCGGCGGCACGTGCGCTGGCCTCCTATGTTCCCAACTCGGTGTGGCGCAAGGTCTTGGGAGAGGTGCCCACGATCCCGGTGGAGTCCGAGCAGCCCGATTACTTGATCGTTGGGGAGTCTTGCGAAAAACCAGTCCCCTTTGACGAAGAAGCCATCGCCGCAGCCTTGAGTGATGAGGAGCGCGGTCGTCGCCACTTTCCCGGATATCGCGTGCGTCGAGAGCAGGTGGATCTGGCCCGGCAGTTTGTCCATGTGTTGCAGAAAGGGAAGTTTGGCTTGTTGGAGGGAGGGACCGGCGTGGGTAAGTCCCTGGCTTATCTCGCGGCTGTGATTCCTTACGTCCTGGTTGGGCCGGGGGCCGACCAAAAACGGCCCGTGGTGATTTCGACGCGCACCAAGCTTTTACAAGATCAGCTAACCCGAAAGGACATTGCGGCAGCGGCCAGGTTCTTAGGGCATTCCGAGTTGCGTGCGACTTCCATCAAGGGTCGCGCCAATTATGCCTGCCAGCGTCGCTTGTCCGGGACCCTGGTGGAAGGGGCGCAACCTCTCGCCTTTGAGCAGGACCGCTACGCCTACGCCATTTTGGAAGTAGCGGCCTCTGTTCGCAGCCATGGTGAGGTGGCTTCCTTGCCGCGCAGTTTCCATCGTCGCTACCCCTTGCTGAATTCCTTGGTACGGCAAGCGGTGAGCACGCGCTCCGATCAGTGCTCGCGCGAAGAATGCGCTGTTTCTTACGGCTGCGCTTTTGGGGAGCGCCGGCGCGCTTTGTCCAGCGCCCAGCTCTTGGTGGTCAATCACGACTTGCTCCTGCGCTGGCCGACGGACTACCCGGCCTACGGTGATGTCATCGTGGATGAGGCCCACGAACTGCCCGGAGTGGCCGATGAGGTCTACGCCATTGGAATTCGGCCCGAAGAGATTTTGGAGCGCTTCGACGAGGTGTTTGGATTAGGGCGCTCCCAAACCAGCCTGTTCATGCCCGCCACCCTGAACAAAGTGGACAAGAAACTGCAGGCCTGGCGCATGGATTTGCGCCAGGATCTGGTAGCGCTAGGCGCGGAAGTATGTGAATATGCTAACGAATACGGTGAACTCGAAGTGCCCTCCCGGCCGGGCTCCAGCTTTGAAGAGGCGGCCGAGGCCGCGCAGATATTGAGTGATCGTTTTGTTTTCATCTCTGGGGAAATGGAGCGTCTTCGTGAATTGGAAGAAGAACGGAGTGATAAGGGAACCTCCATCCGGCGGATCGAGGATGAGTTCCTCACGGCCGCCAGCGCTTTGCTCCGCGTATTCTCAGGAGAAGAGACCACCGTCTCCGCCTTCGAGGGCTTGAAAGACCCCTTCGATCGCTGGAAGCTCAGTGTGCGGCCCGTGTCGCCGGCCTTGCAGTTCCACCAGAGTTTTCTCGCGCAGCTCGATTCTTTTGCGGCGGTCTCAGCGACCTTGTTTATGGATGGAGATTCCTTTGCCGCCTTGGGCGAACTGGAGCTTGAGGATTGGGCAGAGGAGCGACTGCTGAGCACCACGGTGCTCAGCCCCTTTCCCTACGAAGAGCAAATGCGTGTGGCGGCCATGCGCAGTCGCGGTGACTTGGTGGAGGAAATGGCCCTGGTTTTGCAGCTCCTGGCGCAGCGCCTGGGCGGTCGCACACTGGGCTTGTTTACCAGTTTGAAACGCATGCAAGAAGCTGCCGCCCTGTTGAAGCCAAGCTTGGCGAAAGCTGGAATCGAAGTGTTGGTGCCCAGTGCCTCGGGCGACGATCCCGCCGCCCTGGTGGAACGCTTTCGCAAGTCGGAGCACGCCGTATTGTTGGGTGCGCGTACGTTCTGGCAAGGATTGGACTTGCCGGGGGACACCTTGCAGGCCGTGGTCATTGAAAAGCTGCCTTTCGAGGTGCCGACGCAGTTGCGCAAGCGGCGTGAGGAGCGCCTGCGGTCCGGCGGGATAGATGCCTTTCGCAGGTATACCTTGGGGAAAATGCTGCTTTCCTTGAAACAAATGGCGGGCCGGCTGATTCGCAGCGAGGAGGACCGAGGGGTGGTGGTGATCGTGGAAAGCCGCCATGACCGTTCCTATTTTTATCGACTGGGCGACGCTTTCCCGGACGGTGTGGAAGTGGCACTCACCCAGAGCGACCACTTAACTGGTTTGGTGGATGCGCTGGGTATCCCAGACGCCAGCGCGGGATCTCCTGGCAGCAAAGGACGCTAAATCGCGCCCTCCTACAGGGTTTTAGAGACCCTGCACGCTCTGACAAGAGCGGATCCTTCCGCTAGCCTCTCGCGGCGTTCCGCGACGAATTGCTGACGGGGGACGTGTGAGCTGGACATGTGAGCCGAAAGAGCGACGGACTATTTGAGATCTTGAGATCGATCCCCGAGATCTAGAACGAGGAAGGAAATCCCTTGGCGACAGAGTTTCCCCGCGATCAATGGGCAGTCATATTGGGTGGATCGAGCGGTTTTGGGCTGGCGACGGCTCAGCAATTGGCGGCCCACGGACTTAAAATTTGCATCGTACACCGCGATCGGCGCGGCGCGATGGCCGACATCGAGCCCGAATTCGAGAAAATCCGGAAGAGTGGCGTTGAACTACGCACCTTTAATGCGGATGCCCTGGCCGCAGACGTCCGCGCTGAGATTCTGGATGAACTCTCCAAGGAGATGAGAGGAGAGGGCAAAGTCCGTGTGCTGATGCATTCCATTGCCTTCGGCAATCTCAAGCTCATCGCCCCAGAGCACCCGGCGAACAACGATGCCCGCGCGGCCTTGGCAGTCAAGCTTGGCATTCCCGAGGAGGATCTGGCCGGTGCCGTGGATGAACTCTTCGACGAAGGGGTGGCCGCCATGTCGGGCCTGGCCACAGCTCCCAAGTACGCCGAGAGCTATATGGAAGAAGAGGATGTGGCGCGCACCATTCACGCCATGGGAACGAGTATGTTGTCGTGGACCCAAGACCTCAGGGCGCGGGGCCTGTTTGCTGCCGACGCACGTGTCTTTGGCTTGACCAGCGAAGGCAATACCGTGGCTTGGAAGGGATACGCGGGTGTGGCGGCGGCCAAGGTGGCCTTGGAGTCCGTTTCCCGATCCATTGCGACAGAGTTGGGTCCCTTCGGTATTCGATCAAATATCATTCAAGCGGGCGTGACGGACACACCGGCACTTCGCATGATCCCTGGAAATGCCTTCTTGAAAGCACAAGCCGTGACGCGCAACCCCATGGGTCGCTTGACGACACCTAAAGACGTAGCCAGTGTAATCTGTTTGTTATCGACGGATGAAGCAGGCTGGATCAATGGTGAGCTTATTCGCGTCGATGGTGGAGAGCACATTTCGGGAGCAACGCGTTGACAGTATTTTTGCACGGCATGGGGCATTTCCATCCCGAGAACGAGATCACCAACCAGTTTCTGGAAGATCTCGACATCGGAACGGATGACAAATGGATTATGGAGCGCGTGGGGATTCAAACCCGCCGCACCGTGTTGCCCTTGGATTACATTCGAGAAACGAAGAATGTTGATGTGCGCGCGGGCTTTGAATCGCAGTTGTATTCCAATGCCGAAGTGGGCAAGCGCGCTGCGGACCTCGCCATCGCCCGAGCTGGGATTGACCCTTCAGAAATCGGCATGGTCATCGCGGGTAGCTCTTGTTCCGATACCACGTCGCCTGCCGAAGCCTGCAATATCGCCAGGCTCTTGGAACTCGAGGTTCCAGCATTTGACATCAACTCGGCCTGCACGAGTTTCTTTACGCCGCTTTACCTGCTTTCCATGATGCAGGCCGACAAGCTGCCACCCTACATCTTACTTGTTGTTCCCGATACGTTGACGCGTGCCGTCGATTACAGGGACCGCTCTTCGGCCGTGTTGTGGGGAGATGCTGCTGGCGCCGCAGTAATTTCTACGCAGGTCGAAGGTGTCGCAGAAATTTTAGGTAATACGTTGGAATCAAGTCCTGCGGGTAACGACAAAGTGGTCGTGCCTCGAGTGTCACATTTTCATCAAGAAGGGCGAACGGTACAGATGTTCGCCATTAAAAAAACCATCCGTTGCTATCAGGGGCTGCTCAAAAGTCATAAACAACCCGAGCGCCCCTTCCACTTCGTCGGCCACCAAGCCAACCTGCGCATGCTGGAGAGCGTGTGTGATAAATGCGAAATCCCGCCAGAGCTGCACCACTGCAACGTGGAACAGTTCGGAAATACGGCAGGGGCAGGGTCGGCGACGGTGATCTCCCAGAACTGGGACAAGTGGACAGCAGAGGATGATCTGGCTGTCGTGGGCGTCGGTTCAGGATTGACCTGGTCGAGTTACGTCATGCGATTTGGAGCGAAGAAACAGTGAAGTACGAAGAATATCGAAACCGAAATCAATTCAATAAAGAAGAACTATTAGGGCTGGCACACGGCACGTTGTTGGAAGATGCGCCCGAAACCTATAAGTCGCGCTTGCCCGCACCCCCCATGCTCATGATCGACCGTGTCACGTCGGTTACACGCAATAGAAACAGGGGGCGAATTGTCGCAGAGAAGGATGTCTCCGTAGACGATTGGTTCTTTCAGTGTCATTTTTTAAGTGATCCCGTGCAACCGGGTTGTCTGGGCGTCGATGGCGTTTGGCAGCTTGTCGGTTTTTACATCGGTTGGAACGGAGGTTTGGGAGCAGGTCGCGCTTTGGGTTGCGGCGAGGTGGAGTTCTCAGGTCAGATCCGACCCTTCGACAGCGTCATGCGTTACGAAGTTGATATTGTGCGCTACTCCGAATTGCCAGCATCGGGTTCGGCCATTGCCATTGGCAACGCCGTTGTGTTCATCGATGATGAACCGATCTACGAAGTAAAGAAAGCCAAGGTAGGTTTGTTCAAGGACATTGAATACCCCGACTACCCCATGCGTTCCGAAAAATCGCGCGGCGGGAGACTTGAATAGATGAGTGACAAGAAAGTTGCGTTGGTAACAGGTGGCGGTACGGGCATTGGCTCTGCAATTTGTCGTGCGCTGGCTGCGGAAGGTTTTCGCGTCGCGATTCATTATCGCTCCAGCGAGGCGGGTGCGGCAGCGCTTGCTAAAGAACTAGACGACGCATTTACCATTCAAGGTGACTTGTCCGACGCTAGTTCCATTGATGCCATGGTGAAAACCTTGAAAGCCGAGGCGGGTCGCTGTGATGTGTTGGTGAACAATGCGGGCTTCAACGTCAACGCACCGATGATGACCATGAAATTAGGTGACTACGATGCCGTGGCCGCTGTCGAACGCGGCGCCTGGTATCTGACCAAAATGATTGTGCGTCGCTTTATGTTCCGCGCAGAGTCGGGTCGCATCGTGAACATTTCCAGCATTGTGGGTCACACAGGCAACGCTGGCCAGGTGCCGTACACCATGGCCAAGGCTGGCTTGGATGCCATGACGAAGTCCATGGCGTTGGAGATGCAGGATCGAGGTGTCTTGGTGAATTCCGTTGCACCGGGCTTTATCGACACCGAGATGACGGAAGTGCTGCCAGAGGAGATCAAGGAAAGTATCTTGAGTAAGATTCCTTTGGGTCGTATGGGCAAGGCAGAAGAGATCGCAGAGGTCGTGACCTTCCTGGCCACCAAGGCTGGCTATATCACGGGTACAGTGCTGCACGTTAATGGAGGCATGTACGGTGGGTAAAAAATTAACTCCAGAAGAAGTGCTCGATCTCTTGCCCCAGCAAGAGCCCTTTCGCTTTGTGGATGAAATTCTTGAGATTGACGAGGATCACATCGTCGCGACCTATCGATTCAGCCCCGAGTTGGATTTCTACCGCGGACATTTCCCCGGTAATCCCGTAACCCCCGGCGTAATCTTGATCGAGTCCATGGCACAAGTGAGTGTGGTGGCCCAAGGCCTGTATCTCTTCGCCCAGGAGTTAGATGACATCTCCCAGATCAGTGAGATGGTGACGGTATTTACGGATGCCCAGGTAGACTTCTCGGGCATCGTAAAGCCCGGTGAACGCGTAACGATTCGCGGGAAGAAAAATTTTTATCGGCGCCGAAAACTGTGTGCCGACGTGGAAATGTGTCTCGATGACGGGACCATTGTGTGCTCGGGCCGACTCTCGGGCATGGGAGTAAAACAATGAGCCGCAGAGTTGTGGTGACAGGAATGGGCGTGGTTGCGCCCAATGCAACGAACCTCAAGTCCTTTGAGCAAGCCTTGCGAGAAGGCAAGTCGGGCCTCCGTTTCATCGAAGAATTGGCGGAGCTGAAATTTGGTTGCCACGTGGCCGGTGTACCCCAAAATGTCGACGCCCTGTGTGAAGAATATTTTGACGAAGACGCCTTGATGGCCATGAATTCCAGCCATCGCATGGGTTGCTTGGCAGCTGTGGATGCCTGGACCGATGCGGGTCTGGAGCGCCCCGATCCCAAGGACGATACCGTGCATTGGGATACAGGTGCCGTGATTGGAACCGGCGTGGGCGGCTTGGACACGGCCTGTGAAAAGGTCGGGCCTCTAACCGATGCCAAAAAGGTGCGTCGCCTGGGCAGCACCACTGTTGAGCAAGTCATGGGCAGTGGTGTGGCCGCGCGCGTAGGGGGTCTATTGGCCCTTGGAAACCAAGTGACGGCGAATTCCAGTGCCTGTAGCACGGGGAATGAGGCCATCATCATGGGGGCCGAACGCATTCAATCGGGCAAGGCTGAGCGCATGTTATGTGGTGGGGTCGAAGGGGCCACGAAGTACATCTGGTCGGGTTTCGATGCCATGCGCGTCTTGTGCCGAACGCACAATGATCGTCCCGAGGAAGCCTCGCGCCCCATGAGCGCTTCGGCCGCTGGTTTTATACCCGGTTCCGGCGGGGGTTTGGTCATGGTGGAGAGCTTGGAATCGGCGGAAGCGCGTGGAGCGCGTATTCACGCCGAAATTCTAGGATCGGGCCTCAACTGCGGTGGCCATCGGACCGGGGGCAGCATGACAGCGCCCAATCCAGACAGCGTGCAGCGCTGTATTAAACTGGCGCTGGAAGATGCCGGCATCTCAGGTGAGGAGATTGACGCCATCAATGGACACCTCACAGCCACGGGAGCCGATAAAACCGAAGTTAACAACTGGTCAAAAGGCTTGGAAAGGGAGACACTCCCTTGGATTTGTTCAACCAAGTCAATGATTGGTCACGGTCTCGGCGCAGCCGGTGCGATTGAATCCGTGGCCGCTATCTTGATGGTGAGCAAGGGGTTCGTACACCCCAGCATCAATTGTGAGGACGTGCACCCGGAGATCGAGCGCTTCGCCGATTCGATCCCCCACAAGCTCGTCGAAATGCCTGAAATGAAAACTATCATCAAGGCCGGATTTGGATTCGGGGATGTGAATTCCTGTTTGATCTTTCGCAAGTGGGAAGGCTGAAGGCACTTAAGGCTAGATGAAGTATCCAGCCAGCCCAGACCCAATTTTAAAAGGAGTAAGTAGCAATGAGTGAACAAGAAATTTTTGACAAGGTAGTGAAGATTCTTGAGCCCTATGTCAAGAACGAAGAAGCATTTGCAAGTGTGGTCAAAGAGACAAGTATTCTAGAAGACCTGAAGGTCAATTCCGCTCGTCTCGTCGATGTGGTGCTCGCTTTCGAGGATGAGTTTGATATCGAAATTGCCGACGAAGACGCTGATGCCGTTGTGACCGTTGGCGATGCGGTTCGTATTATCACCGAAAAACTAGGCTAATTCAGCCTTTTAAGCGGCGGGTCTAACGGTGTCAACTCTCTCCGAACGAGACCGCATCGCGCTTCGTATTCAACGCGAGGTTGGCAGGTTTTTCGGACCCCTCTGGATCCCCTTGATTGCGTGTGCTCTGCGTTTTGGTTTCGGGTACCGCATCAGGGGCGTACGTGAATTGCGCCAGCGCTTTCTTGCGCTGCGGCGCGAGTTCGACGGTCCTCTGCTCATCTGTTCAAATCATCTAACGATGATTGATTCTGCCATCATTGCGACGGCCTTGGCGCCGTCATGGTGGTACTGCCTCCATTTTTCGGCGCTGGCTTGGAATATTCCAGAGCGACGAAACTTTGCCTCGAGCTACATCAATAACGCGTTGGTGTATTTGGTGAAGTGCATTCCCATTGTGCGCGGTGGGGATCGCAAAGATATCGCTCACGTGTTGGACTCCCTTACTTATTTGATGGGCCTTGGAGAGGTTGCCTTGATCTTTCCGGAGGGGGGGCGCTCCCGTACGGGTCGTGTGGAAATTGGTTCGGCGGCCTACGGTGTAGGGCGGATCGTGAAGACGCTGCCCGGTTGCCGCGTCCTTTGTGTTTATCTGCGCGGCGATGGCCAAGACGTACATTCGGATCTCCCCGTGCGTGGGGACCAGTTTGATATGGAATTTAGCTGCATCGAACCGACATCGGAGATGAAGGGGATGCGGGCAACACGCGATATTTCACTTCAGATTATGAATGAGATTGTCGCGCTTGAAGCGAGATACTTCGATGCTCGGCAATGACATCGTCGATTTGTCTGATTTAGAGACACAGCCGGGCGCACAACACCCGCGTTTTGACAGCCGCGTCTTTACCCGGGAAGAGCGGGCTCGTTTGGATCAGTCCAGGGATTCGCACCGCTTGCGTTGGAGCTACTGGGCCGCCAAAGAAGCCACCTATAAATGGCTTCGCAAGCGGGACGAGGATGTTATTTTTTCCCCTCGGAGCATGTCGGTGTCCTTCGATAACGACAGCCTTGAAGGGGGAGAGGTACTTGTTGGTCCGGACCGCGTCGCCGTGAAGTTTTACCAACATTCTGAATACGTACATGCCTTGGTGCATGACCCGGAGGCCGCTGTCTCCGCCCCTGCGATCGTCGTACACGTAGAGCGCATGGCTGATAGAGAGGTTGCGGCCGATTGTGCGAGCAGGCGCTTGCGCGAACTGGTGATTGCTCGGTTTTCGGCGGAACTCGAAATCGATCCGACGAATCTGTGCGTCGTGAGCGAGGGCAAGATCCCCAGGCTTGAAAGCAAGGGGGCGAGGCTAGAGGTGGATTTATCTTTTTCTCATCATGGACGTTATGCTGCCTTTGTAGCGCAACATGGAAACCAACCAGCCGGTGAGCGAGGTGCTGCGTGAGTAAGATCAAGCCCATTCGTAGAGTTGCCATTGTGAACCGCGGTGAAGCGGCCATGCGCTGTATTCGAGCGGTGAAAGCCCTGGCGGCCTTAGAAGGAAGTGATCTTGTAGCCGTTGCGCTTTACACCGATGTCGATCGCGATGCCCCATTTGTGCGACATGCGGATGTTGTGCACCACTTGCCTCGTGAAGGCAGTGCGGTGTCCTCCTATTTGAATCACGATCTGTTGATCAGGGCTTTGCATGAAGTTAAAGCCGATGCCGTCTGGCCTGGCTGGGGCTTTGTCGCCGAAGATGCGGTGTTTGCGGACCGAGTGGAAGAAGAGGGCATGATCTTTTTAGGCCCCAGCGGCGACACCATGCGCAAGCTGGGCGACAAAATCGCATCAAAGAAATTGGCAGAGTCGGCCAAGGTTCCCGTGACCGCCTGGAGTGGCGCTGAAGTTGAGAGTGCTGAAGACGCCATCAAGCACGGAGAGCAGATTGGCTATCCACTGGTGGTCAAAGCCTCGGCCGGTGGTGGTGGGCGCGGTATTCGCATGGTCGATACCCCTGAAGAGCTGCCAGCTGCCTTTGAGTCGGCGGCTTCCGAGGCCTTGAACGCCTTTGGGGACGGGCGCTTGTTCATGGAGGGCAAAGTAACGGGCGGTCGACACATTGAGGTGCAGATCGCGGCCGACAAGCACGGCCAGGTAGTGGCTGTCGGTTGCCGCGATTGTTCCGTGCAACGGCGTCATCAAAAAGTGCTGGAAGAAGCCCCGCCCATGGGGTTGTCGACCGATACGCTAGAAAACCTCAAAACCTCGTCAGTACGCCTTGCCGCTTCGGTGGGGTACTCCGGTGTGGGAACCGTCGAATTCCTGGTAAAGGAACCCGAGATCTTCTTTCTGGAGATGAACCCGCGCTTGCAAGTGGAGCACGGTATCACGGAGGCCATTACGGGCGCTGATCTCGTGCAGGAACAAATCCGAATCGGGCGCGGGGAGCGCCTTTTGAAAACGGAGTACACAGAGCAGGGTGTCGCCATTGAAGCCCGTGTGTGCGCCGAAGATCCCGATGCCGGATTTTTGCCCGCCCCCGGTCGGATCGCTTGTTTCGATCCCGCATTGGGGCCACGTATTCGCATCGACACCGGAGTGGTGGCGGGCAGTCGTGTCCCCGCCGATTTTGACTCTTTGATTGCCAAAGTGATCGCCACGGGTTCGACGCGTGAAGAAGCGCGAGCACTGTTGTCCTGTGCCCTGAACGATTTTGATTTGGTGATCGAAGGGGGTGCGACCAACAAGGGATATATTCTCGAGCTCTTGGAGTCAGAGGATTATCGCCGCGGGGGTGTCGATACTCTTTGGCTCGACCGTTGGAGTGCGGACCGCACTGAGGTGCGCCCCTTCGCAGGGGAAGCCTTGGTGGTGGCTTCCTTGTTGGCTTATCGCCAAGTGCGAAACCTGGCCCTGATTAATTTTTATTCTGATACCGCAGGGGCCACTCCGGCTTCGGCTCCCGCTTCCGTGGGCCAGGAAATGGATTTGAATTACTGCGGAGAGCAGTACCGACTCGATGTCTTTGCAATGGGCGCGCGTCGCTATCGTGTCCATCTCGACGGAACGGTTGTGAGCGCCACCCTGTACGAAGAAGGTCTGAACGCTGCGCGTTTGAAAATTCGAGATCAGATTTTACGAATTGTGTATGACGTGACGGATACCGACATTCGCGTTGAAGTCGAAAATTGCGCCCATCGATTCGGCCGACAAACAGCAGGGCGGGTCTGTGCTGGAACGCCGTCGTCTGTCGTAGCCGTTCATTCGAAACCGGGTGATGAAGTGCAAGCGGGCCAGTCCTTGGGCTTGCTTGAAGCCATGAAAATGGAAATTGGCTTTGACGCTCCCGTCAGCGGCATCGTCACTGAAGTGCACGTTCAAAAGGGCCAGCAAGTGGCGGCCGGCGATGTCTTGCTCGTCATCGAACCGGCTTCGGACGAAGATGCGGTTGGAGAGAAAGCCGAGCGCTTGTCCTTGCCTGTTGAACAAGATGCCTTGGCGGCCCTGTTTGCTTTAAACGAAGACGGTTCCTTGGGGCATCCGGATTTGTTGGCAGCCGACCGTGCTGATATCCAGGTGCGCCGTTCGGCCATTGCAGCCGTTCAGGAAGAAATCCGCAGAATTCTGTTGGGCTACGACGCAAATCCCAAACGAGTGACAGCGTTGATTGCTTTTTTGGAGGCACCTTTCCCAGAGGCGCTTTCCGAAGAGTTCCGCAAAGAACTCAGTCAGATTGCTTCGGGGATCTCGCTGTTCTCGGATATCGAAGAACTCTTCATCCGCACGCCGCGTGCCTCGGTGTTGGGTAGTGCGGGTCCATCAAACAATGCACAGCTGCGCATCTTCTTGAGAAGGATGGGCGAGGAAGGTGAGGGGATGCCGGAAGAATTCCTCAGCTTGCTCAAACGCGCTTTGGCTCACTACCGAGTTGACGACTTCTCGCGCATGGAACTGCTACAGCGATCCATGCTGCGCTTGTTTTCCTCTCAGCGAGAGCCGGATCTGCGGCATCGATTGGTGCACGGCATTGTCCGTTGCGTCATTCGCCTGGCCGAGTCGGGCATTGATATGGCCGGTAATCAAAACTTTGAGTACGCACTGACACGCATTGCTTCCATGCGCGGCCGTATTGACAACGCATTGGCGGATCTGGCCATTGACGGTCGTTATAAGGTCTTTCAAGAGCCGGGCATCGAACGGAGTGCCGAGCATTCCACCGTGGCCTTGGAGCGTTGGCTCGCCCAAGCGGTGGATATCCCCACGACGCCACCCAGCGATATCGTAAATCATCTGGCTACAGCGCAGCGTGCCGTATTCAACCGGGTCGGCAGTTGGTTGGTGGAAAGCGATCCGCGCCATCGGCGCATTGCACTCGGCGTTGCACTGCGTCGTTATTATGCGCCGCGCGTGGCTACAGAAATTGAACCTCGCTTGCCCGACGACGAACTCATCGAATGTTTGGAGATCGAGGGCCTGGGAATTGTGATTGGTAGCTTGGCGTCGAAAAACACGCTGACCGAGGTCCTGGCGCGGGTGATCTCGGGTGCCAGAGCGCTCTCCGCACCGGCTGGCATCGCAGTGGAAGTATTGGTTCCCCTGGATGTGAACGAAGAGATCATGGCCATTCGGGAAGTGATGAAATCCACACTGGCCGATTGCGATCTCGACGCACGGTTTACCTTGAGCTGTTTGTTGCCGAATGAAGATCAGCACTTTACGTGGGAGCGCGACGGGACGGACTTGTGCGAGGTGGAGTTGTACGGCTTGCACCCGGAAACGGCATTGCGCGTCGACCTCAACCGCCATGCGAACTTTGAACTCGAGCGCCTGCCGGGCCCCGATGGGGTGTATTGTTTCTTTGGCTCTGCCAAGGAAGTGCCTGAAGATAGGCGCATGTTTGTCCTCGCCGACGTGCGAGGCTACACGCCCAGCGAAGGACCTCCCCAAGCGGCTCTATTGTTGGCGAGTTTTGAGAAAGCCTTTTTTGAGGCCACGCGTGCCTTGCGCACGAATATTGGCTTGTGCGATCCGCGACGACAGATGAAGTGGAACCGCATTTCCCTTTTCGTTTCCCAAGACATCGTGCTCGATAACGAGATCGTTGATCGGTTGGCCAAGCGACTCACGCCCGCCACGCGCAATCTCGGGCTGGAAAAAGTCATCGTGCGACTCGGGTCCTTGCTCGATGGCGGTGACCTCAGTGCGCCCCCGCGGCAGATGGAAGTTCAGTTTGCCGACCCGACGGGAAGTCAGTTGGAAGTATCCTGGAGGCCTTTACACACTGATCCCTTAGAGCCGGCGGCCGCTTATGAGCGCAAGGTCGTGGCGGCTCGCAGCCGAGGGCTGATTTATCCCTACGAGATTATTCGTATGCTGACCAGTGCGGTCTCGGGTCAAGACGAAGTGGCGATGGATCTTACGGAAGGCGATGAATCAGCCTTGCGTGGGGGAACCTTCGAAGAATACGAATTGGATGCAAAGGCAGATACGCCCACGGCGATTTCCGTCAGCGGTCGTCCCTATGGCGGGAATTCCAGCTCCATCGTTTTCGGAGTGATCTCTTCGCCCACGGAAACCATTCCAGAGGGAATGGTACGCGTCATCATTCTTTCGGATCCCACCAAGGGAATGGGAAGTCTGGCGGCTCCGGAATGTGACCGCATTTTGGCGGCCATTGATTTGGCCGAAAAGATGCAGGTTCCCGTGGAATGGGTTCCGCTCTCCAGTGGCGCGCGCATTGCCATGGACAGCGGCACCGAAAACCTGGATGCCACAGCCCGCATCGTGAAGCGCATTGTCACCTTTACCCAGACTGGCGGCCTCATTCACCTCGTGGTTCAAGGCGTCAACGTCGGTGCACAAAGTTACTGGGATGCACTGAGTACCATGTTGATGCACACCAAGGGTGTGCTGATCATGACGCCTGGCGCTTCCATGGTGCTCACGGGTCGGGCGGCCTTGGCGGCTTCGGGTTCGGTGTCGGCTGAAGATGAAGCGGCCATCGGTGGCTATGAGCGGATCATGGGCCCCAATGGGCAAGCGCAGTATTACGCGGAAAATCTGGGTGATGCCTTCCGCATTTTGTACGACTACTACCGATTTAGTTACGTCGTTCCCGGTGAAGATCGTCCACGTGATCGCGTGAGCGAAGACGCCGTCGATCGCTCCGTTACGGATTACCCTTATGAAGTGGAAGGGCACGATTTTACCACGGTGGGCCAGGTCTTCGACGATGAAACCAACCCGGGTCGCAAGAAGCCCTTTGCCATGCGCCCGATCATGCGTGCTGTCATCGATTCCGACAGCAGCTTCTTGGAACGCTGGAATGCCCTGGTCGGTGGGGAGACCGCCATTGTTTGGGATGGATACATGGGTGGCCACCCTCTTTGTATGATTGGCATCGAGAGTCAAAACGTCGCGCGTTGGGGATATCGGCCCAGCGATGGGCCCTCGGAATGGAACGGTGGCACCTTGTTCCCATTATCGTCCAAGAAAGTGGCGCGAGCACTGAACTCCGCCAGCGGAAATCGTCCGGTGGTGATCTTGGCCAACCTGTCGGGCTTCGATGGCTCGCCAGAGTCCATGCGCAAGCTGCAACTGGAGTACGGCGCGGAGATCGCGCGGGCCACGGTGAACTTCGAAGGTCCCTTGCTCTTCTTGGTGGTTTCTCGATATCACGGCGGTGCCTATGTCGTGTTCTCTCACGAACTCAATCCGAGCTTGCGGGCGACGGCCTTGGAAGGGTCGTATGCCTCAGTGATTGGCGGCGGTCCCGCGGCCTCGGTGGTCTTTCCGCGTGAAGTTCGGACCCGCACCTCAGCCGATCCACGGGTGCGCAAACTACAAGAACAGCTGCGCTTCACCTTGCACGCCGGGGAGCGGGCTGAAATTGAACGCGTGCGCCAAGAAGTTTTTCTCGAAAAGCAAGCCGAGGTTGCGGCGGAGTTTGACTCGATTCACACGGTGGAACGCGCGCTCCAAGAGGGCTCCATCGAGGCCATTATCTCGCCGGAGACGATTCGTCCCTTCCTGATTGATCAAATTGAAAAAGGCCTGAAGTCTTAAGCGGAAGGCCCTTTTGCAACGAGATCCAGCACGGTATCCAGCGCATTCCAAAGATCCTCTTCGGGGATATTCAGAGCCGGGAACAGTCGTATGACATTGCCCGCCGTCACATTGACGAGCACACCTTTTTCCAGCGCTGCTTGAGGAAGGGCGGCGGCTTGTTCGGCGTCACTCAGCACCAGGCCTTGCAATAGCCCGGCCCCGCGAGTCTCCGTGGCTTGCGTTGGATGTTCAGCAATAAAGGTGTTGAAGCGCTGGGCGATTTTCTCGCCGAGTTTGGCCGAGCGATCCACGAGCCCCTCTTCTTCGATGACGCGGATGACCGTATTGGCGGCTGCGCAGGTCAGCACGTTGCCCGCATAGGTACCTCCGTGATCGCCCAGCGATACGGTCGAGGCCACTGCTTCGGTGGTCATAAAGCCCGCGATGGGGACACCCCCGCCCAGTCCCTTGCCCAGGGTCAGCACATCCGGCGTGACGCCCGAATGCTCGAGGGCAAACATCTTTCCCGTTCGACCCAGACAGGTTTGAATTTCATCGAAGATAAGCAAAGCGCCCTTGCGATGGCAGATCTCCCGCAGGGCCTGAAGGTATTCAGCTTGAGCAATGTTCACCCCACCTTCGCCCTGAATGGGTTCGACGATGAAAGCAGCCGTGTTCTCATCAATGGCAGCTTCAGCCGCTTGAATGTCATTGAGGGGAACGATGCTGGGCGTGGGCAAGAGCGCCTCGAAGGGAGCCCGATGCTTTTCCTGGCCGATGACCTTGAGTGCCCCCAAGGTGCGTCCGTGAAAGGACAAGTCTGTGGAGACAAACTGACTGCGTCCCGTGGCCCGGTGAACCAGTTTCAATGCACCTTCAACGGCTTCGGTCCCGGAACTGACAAAGAACGAGCGCGTCAGGGCTTCCGGAGTCAGCCGGTCCAAGCGCTCCATCAGGTCGAGTTGGGGAAGCGTGTAAAACAGATTTGTCGTCTGTATCAATTGAGCGGCTTGGTTCGAAAGGGTTTCCACCAGGGCCGGGTGGCAGTGGCCAATGGCGTTCACTCCCCAACCAGCCGTCAGGTCGATTAACTCGCGACCGTCTTGATCTGTGACACGGGATCCCCGCCCCTGGACGAGAACCACGGGCATGCGCTTGACCACTGGTAGAAAGTGAGCGGCTTCGCGGGCTTGGGTCTGTGTCAGGGTGGTCTTTTCAGCCATCAGTGGGGTCTCCGAGTAGGTGGACGGGAGAGTTCAGCTTTTGAAGCGCCCCGTCAAGCTTTCCCCACCCCCGGGCTGGGAAATGAAGGGCGGCTGGAGCCCTAAACCGCCTTGTGCATCGTTGCTAGCCCGCGTCCAGGTCGGTTACCTTAGCTCTTCGCGATTATTCGCACCGAATCCAGCAAGTGGGATCGGGACCTCTACCCGGCTTAGTGAGATCAGTACGTGACAGCAGTCTCAGGGGCTAGCGCCCTATCCAACATCGATATTGAAAAGTTCCTCCTCGACGCCCTGGCGGAGAAGGAGCTGGACCGAGGAGAACTGTGCCTGCTGGCCGAGCAACTGGGGGATCCGGCCCTGCGCAGTCGCCTGTTTGAGGTGGCTTCAGAACTCAAGCAGCGTAGCAAGGGCGATGTGGTGACGGTCTCGCGCAATGTCTTCATCCCCCTGACGAACCTGTGTCGCAATCGCTGTGGTTACTGCACTTTTGCCAAACAACCCGGTTCTCCCGAGGCCAAGACCTATGCGCTGGAGGAAGTGGCCAGCACGGTTCGCTCCGCCCAGCAGGCGGGTTGTCTCGAAGCCTTGTTTTGCCTGGGTGACAAACCCGAGCGCGCTTACAAGGAGCACCGTGCCTGGTTGGCCGAGCGCGGTTTCGCCTCCACTGCGGAATACTTGATTGAAGCCTGCAAACTCACTTTCCGCGCGGGCATGTTCCCCCATTCCAATGCCGGGATTTTGACTCGCTCGGAGATGGAGGCGCTGCGACCTTGGAACGCCTCCATGGGCTTGATGTTGGAAACCTCCAGCACGCGTCTGCGGGGCAAGGGCATGCCGCATTATTATGCTCCCGACAAAGAACCCTCTGTGCGATTGCGCATGCATGAGGAAGCGGGGGAACTCAAGATTCCTTTCACGAGTGGACTCTTGCTGGGGATCGGCGAAACCAATGAAGAGCGAGTCGATACACTTTTCGCGTTGCGCGACATCGAAGACCGCTACGGACATCTGCAAGAGGTGATTGTTCAGCCCTTCCACCCCAAGTTCGACACGCCCATGGCTGACAGTGCCCCGTTGACCGAAGAGATCTTTGCCGCTTGGGTGGCGCTGGCTCGCTTGGTGTTGGGTTCCCACATGAATTTGCAAGCGCCGCCGAATTTGTCCCCCACGGTGTTGCCCATGCTATTGGCCGCGGGTGTGAATGATTGGGGCGGTGTGTCGCCCGTGAGCCTGGATTACATCAACCCCGAAGCGCCCTGGCCCGCCTTGCTGGAATTACACAGGCAGACCGAAGCTTCCGGCCAAAAACTTCGGGAGCGCTTGCCCGTCTACCCAGAGTGGATCACCCATCGACCCGAGTATTTCGAGCCGCAGATGCTAGAGGTGCTCAAAGCCCGGGCGGATGGCGAGGGATATGCTCGGGCCCACACAGTAGAATTGGACCCCCACCCGCAGCAGGGTCGAAAAAGAGAGGCCGCAGCATGATGATTGAGAAATTGCTCTCCCTGACGAATCCGCGTGTCGCCAATATTCTGGATGCCGCTCTTTCGGATCGAGAAATGACGCGTGATGAAGCGGCGATCTTACTGGAGGCCACGGGTGTCGAGTTGCACGCGCTCATGGCGGCCGCCGACGAAGCACGTCGCCAGGATTGCGGGGAGGACGTCAGTTACGTCGTCAATCGCAATATCAATTCCACCAATATTTGCTACGTGGGCTGCAGCTTTTGCGGGTTTGCACGAAATAAACACGACGAGGATGCCTACGATCACCCCGTGGAAGCCATGGTCGAGAAGGCCAGGGGAGCCATTGAGCGCGGCGCAACCGAGGTTTGCATTCAGGCGGGTATCCACCCGAACAAAGATCATCGGCATTATCACGAAATTCTAGAAGCCATCCACAGCACCTTTCCCGATCTACACATCCACGCCTTTTCACCGGAAGAGCTGGATTGGGGACATCAGAAAAGTGGCATGCCTCTGAAGGAGTATTTGCTCTGGTTGAAGGACGCAGGGCTGGGCACGATTCCCGGAACAGCGGCAGAAATCCTTGACGACACCCTGCGCAAGCGAATCTCCCCGCGCAAGTTAATGACCGAGCGTTGGCTGGAGATTGTGCGGGCGGCGCATGGCGTCGGGTTGCGTTCTTCCTCGACGGTGATGTACGGGCACCTGGAAACGGTTCCGCAACTGGCGGCGCATTTGGAAACCTTGCGAAATCTGCAAAAGGAAACGGGTGGCTTTACTGAGTTTGTGCCCTTGGGATTCATTCACGAAAAAAATCTCTTGTACAAAGAACTCGGTGCACGGGCCGGTTCCAGCATGCTGGAAGATCTGCGCATTATTTCCGTGGGCCGCCTGTTCTTCCGGCCGGGAATTATCAACGTGCAAACTTCTTGGGTGAAACTGGGGACCAAGCTGGCTCAAATGGCCTTACTGGCCGGAGCCAACGATTTTGGCGGCACGCTTATGGAAGAATCCATCAGTCGCGAATCGGGTTCACAGCACGGGGAATATCTTTCGGCGGAGGAAATCCGCATGTTGATTCGAGACTTGGGTCGCGTGCCTGTGGAACGCAACACGACGTATCAGGAATTGCGACGTTTCGATGAAGAGCCCCAGCTGACACCTCTGCAAGGGGGAGAGTCCGATGGAAAAACAGTCGAGAGGGCGGAGTCGGCTGCAAATCCCCTGCGAGTGCTCGCCAGTTAGCTCGCCCGTCAACCCGGTTTCAAATCCTGGTTTTAAATTTCGTAACTTCGAGATTGTAGTTCGCTGGAGCGCTGCACCTTGATCTGTTCGATGCGCGAGGAAATCGCTTCGACCTGATAGCGCAAGGGTGCTCGCTCAAGCATGCGTCGCTCAATCACGCGAATCGCATTGCTCACTGAGGGATGTTCCTTATTGAGTGCACGCCCGATTTGCTTGAAGGATGCGTCGGTATAGCGATGGCAAAGGTACATGGCCAATTGGCGGGGGAGCAGAATCTCTCGCCGTCTGGAACGCGAGGCCAATGTGGCTGGCGCCGTCTTGAAGAACTTGGCCACAATATCGATGATGATTTCAGGATCGAGTGCCGCTTCGTGGACAGGCGGAGGGGCCACTTTCTTCAGCGCATTTTCAGTGAGTTCCAGGTCAATGGATCGACTGAGGAGTGCAGAACTGGAAACGAGTTGAATCAACACGCCTTCGAGATCGCGCACACTGCCGCGCAGGGAAGACACCAAGAGTTCAATACAAGCCGGTGGAATGTGCACCCCGCCCCGAGCCGCGCGGTCGCGCAAAATTTCACGCCGGACGTGGGCATCGGGAGGTTCAATCTCTGCGACGAGGCCCGCAGTCATATGCGAACACAGTCGCGGATCCAAACTTGTGATATCGCGAGGGAATCGGTCGCTGGTGAACATGACGCGCACGCCGGATTCACGCAGGTGCTCCACGGTATGAAAAAGTTCCATCTGTGTTGAACTCTTACCCGAGAGGAATTGCACATCTTCGATGACGAGGAGTTCGCAGTTGCGTCGGTAGACCCGCTTGAACTGATCCATTTGTCGGTTGCGGACCGCCGTGAGGAAATCACCGGTAAAGCCTTCGGCCGATGTGCAGACTACATTGTCGGCGCCGGACTGCAGTGCCTGGGCAGCGACAGATCGGGCGAGATGGGTCTTGCCCATGCCGGAAGCGGAGCTTAGGAAGAGCGGGCTGACACCGTGCTGCCCACCGACAGCCAAGGCGTAAGAGGCCTCTCGCGCGAGTGCGTTACAGCCACCCGTCACAAAGGAACTAAAGCTATAGGGAAGTTCGACTTGGGTAGAGCCTGTCGACTGCTTGCCGGTCCAGCGCTTGCCCGGTGTCTTCCAGCCGCCTTTAGACATGGGTGTGGTTTTCTTTTCCGGCGCTGGTTTCCGTGTCGCCGCCTGCGCGGGTGTGGCGGTCTGGACCAAGGCCAAGGCTGGCGGGTGCTCATCCACCACAAGTTCTACATTGATGTCGTTAGCGGCCACCTCAGTGACACAAGAAGTAATCTCTTGCAGGAAGCGGTCGCGCACTCGCCCTTGGTGAAATGCGTTTGGACAGCACAGTTTCAGGCCTGAGGCTGACTCATCGACCCGCAAGGGTTGCAACCAAGCCTCAAAAGAAAAGGCTGTTGTCCGTTTTTCTAGCAGGCACAAGGCACCTGTCCAAAGCTCATTCGGCTTCATAGTTCTCGCACAAGTTTTCGGGTTTTTTGCAGGGTATGTTGAGGTCTCAAGGTTTTTTGTCTTAAGCCCCCCTCACCAACGAGGAGGAGTAGAGCACAGGTAGCGGGCCCTCCGCAAACCGGATTTATCGCCTTGCCTACACTGATCTGCAGTGCCTTGTGGCCCTATTTAGACTTCATTATTGGGGGAAAAACCGTGTTCGCAAGTCGGATCTTTATGGGTTTTCACGGGGTTTTGTGACTGCTGTTGAGGTTTTCCTACGCTCTGCCTCACCCTTCGGGAGCCCGCTATACGCAGGGGGTAAGGTGCCTACTATTTAAAAATTACTCCGAAATACTACTAAATTCGAGGAAATTCAAACCAAACGAACAATAGGTAGTACTTCCCGACGGGGCATGAATCCGAGGGGATCCAGCCATAGAGTCGCCGCATGGGCGCTTGTATTGAGCGTAGACGGTGCGCTCTTGCGAAAGGGGCGTCGGAAAGTGGGTCGAGCATGAACGCCCTGCAAATCGAAAAATAGCCCGAGGCAGGTAGACGCAATATTGTGTCTTTCTCCGTGAAAAAAAATTCAAATCATGGTGAGTAAAAGATGCAACGCGCCAAAATTTTTATGGCAGCCGCTCCTTTGGATCGAAAAGAGACGCGAAGATTTATAAAAAATAACTGCGGCATTTTTACAACTCACTGTAAGGCCAAAGAAAAATCTAGAGTGTGAACGTGAGCCGGGATGTGCGCACTAAAAGTACGTCATGAGGTGCGTATTCTTTTAGAAGAACAAAAAAGAAAAAAGCCTATAAAAATAGGCTTTTTTCGTTGGTTCTAGAATTGATAGAAAGAAGTCGCGAGTTACGATAGTTATGACTGTTGTTGCTTCTTTAACTCATCATATTCTTCAAGAGTGTTTGGACCTTCGCTCACTGCAGCTTCGATGTTGTCGCAAGCAATGGCTTTGTCGAGTACTTCGCGCAAGAGGCCCGACACACTGAGCTCATCATATTCTTCGAAAGCATCTTCGAGGCTGCTCTCAGAAATATTAAACTCGAGGTTTACTTTGATCTTCATGTCCATCTGGTCTGATCTCCAGTGCCGACCATGCGGTTATTTCAGTTTCAAAAATCTGATGGCCCACAGCGCTGGCCAAACTATTCGTGATCTGCACATTCTGTTCGCGCTCTATTGGAGAGCCGCTTTAAAATCCAGATGCCGTTACACCTGGAACTTCATCCTGCCCGGGTCACTTGGATCATACCTTGGCGTTTCAGACACGTCTCGCTCGGCGTGTGGCTGTAACCTATTGAAATGTATGATGCTTTCGCCCATCTTGCTCGGGAATAGTACCCAATGCCTTTTGAAAGGGCTACGAAAATCCCCAAAATTATTCCAGTCGGGAATGAGAGCCTTGCCGCCTCGATCAGGAGGTCAGGAGCACTCGGGTCAGGCCGACTCGCCTTGAAGGTGCTGGGCTTGGTCATCGCTTGTGGTATCGCTGTGACAACCCGCCTTTCGACCCTTCGTGATCTCCATCACTTGCTGGGTCTTTTCTGCCAAGCGTTGGATGTCTTGTTGAGACAGCGCGCCGCGGTTCTCCAAAATCTTCAGCTGATCAGAAGAGAGGGCGTCGGAAACTTTTACTTTGTTCCAGGCGTAATCAGCATCCTTGCCGCTGGCAAACTCTTGGATCTCTTTGCTGATGCGCACCGAGCACCAATCGTGCCCACACATGGCGCAGAAGTCGGTGTCGACATCCAGGTCTTCGTCGTGGAAGGCGCGCGCTGTGTCGGGGTCAAAGCTCAGTTCAAAATGCTTTTCCCAGTTGAGAGCTGCACGCGCTTTGGTCAACTCGTCATCGCGTTCACGCGCGCCGGGAATCCCCAGGGCGACATCACCGGCGTGCGCCGCAATCTTGTAAGCAATACAACCCTGTTTGACATCTTCGCGTTTGGGAAGTCCCAAGTGTTCTTTGGGTGTGACGTAACACAACATGGCCGCACCGTGGTAAGCCGCAGCCGTGGCGCCAATGGCACTGGTAATATGGTCGTAACCTGGAAAGTAATCCGTTACCAGTGGGCCGAGAACATAAAAGGGTGCACCGTGACAGAGCTGTCGTTGCAGTTTCATATTGTATTCGATTTGGTCGAAGGGCATGTGCCCCGGGCCCTCGACCATGACCTGGCAGCCCTGTTGCCAAGCGCGTTCGGTCAACTCGCCCAAAGTGGCCAACTCAGCCAGTTGCGCTTGATCCGAGGCATCGGCCAATCCACCGGGCCGCAGGCCGTCGCCAATGGAAAAGGTCACATCGTGCTCACGGGCAATGGCGCAAATATCATCCCATAGCTGGTACATAATGTTTTGCTGCTGGTGGTGGATCATCCATTTGGCCAAGAGCGCGCCGCCACGGCTTACGATGCCGATGAGTCGATCGCGCACAAAAGGCAAGTGCTCGGCCAGTAGCCCGGCGTGGATCGTGAAATAATCCACACCTTGTCGCGCTTGTTTTTCGAGCTCGTCCAAAATAATTTTCTTATCGAGCTCTTCAATACTGCGATCAATAATCATGGAATAAATGGGCACGGTGCCAATGGGCACTGTGGAGTTGGCGAGAATGGCGCCACGCGTGGCATCGAGATCGCCACCGGTACTCAAGTCCATGACCGTGTCAGCTCCCCAACGCACGGCCCAATGCAATTTTTCTATTTCCTCTTGCATGCTGCTGGACACAGGTGAGGCACCCATATTGGCATTGACCTTGGTCAAAGACGCCCGACCGATACACATGGGCTGAAGTTTTTGCTGTAAATGATTCCGATTGGCCGGGATCACCATGCGCCCCGCGGCCACTTCATCGCGCACTTGCTCAGGGGTCAAGTGGGTTTCGTGCTGGGAGACGGTCTCCATCTCCGGAGTGACCTGTCCCAGGCGCGCATGTTCAAGTTGAGTCACAGGTTTGAAATCAGCCGGTGCCTGCCAGCCAGTTTGCGTTTTCTTCCAATCGGCGGGCATGAAATCCCACGCCGTCTTGTCGGAAGGGGCGGGCATGTGGGGAGTGTCCGGCGAACTGAAGCTGAGCGGACCGCCGATTTGAGGTGGATTGGCAAAACTTCCCGGTGTCGTGCCCGAGTTGTCCTGGCCCGGGTTGGATCCCAAGGGGGGAAGTTCGATTTTCGCCTCGGTATTGGAGGAGTGTGTGCTCAAGGGTTCAAGCTCCTGAAAGTTTCAGTTCTATGGAATAGATGAAGCCAGCTCTTGCCCAGGCCACATGCAATTCAGTGTCGACAGCTGGCTCGCCATCACGTCGAGGGAGGAAACGCTATCACCTGCACAAGGCAGAGACAACAAGTTGTTCAGCCTTTGGGCCGAGAGCGTGACCTCGTTGGAAGTTGCGCTAGTTTTCCCGCATGATCAGACCAAGTGTTCTTCTTATAGGTGTATTTTTTATAGGCGCTCTCAGTGGATGTGGGGATCGAAAGATCGAACCCTTTATCCCGGGTGAAGAGCCTGTGCAGCCAGATCTTTCAAAGATCTTTCCCGAATCTGCCGATGTGGCGCCTTCTGGAATGAAGGCAAGCCAGGGGGCCGCTCCTGAAGTTGATGAAGAACGTCTCAACATCACGGGTCGTGTGAGTGTGTTACCGGACTTGCTGGAGAAAACCGGAGCGGGCGTTTTGTTTGTCATTGCCCGGCAAGAAGGCATGCGCCCTCCATTGGCTGTTAAGCGCATTGAGAACCCAAGCTTTCCGTTGACGTTTTCCTTGGGCCCGGCAGACCGCATGGTCAAGACCGTCCCTTTTACAGGTCCGCTGACGCTTTCCGTTCGCTTGGATGGAGATGGCAACGTCATGTCGCGAGAGCCGGGCGATTTACAAAGTATGTCCACGCTGGAAGTGGACCCGGGCACTCAAGATGTCGAGTTGGTCTTAGATATCCTGCTCTAGTTTTCGCCCCGCTGACCAGGATCCTCAAACAAGTAAAAGGATGACGGTCTTCAAAGCGCTTTGGATTCCGCCAAGCGCTCCAAGATGACTTCCACCAACTTGGGATGCACACCCAAGGGCGGGGCCAGGCGCACTTCGGCTTGTGGATGCGCGGCCGCGGCGGCTTGAACCAAAGCGGGGATGTCTTCGGTGATGTGCCGTCCAGGCGCTAAAAAATAAGGCACCACTGTAATCTTGAGCGCATCTTGTGCCACTGCGTGTTGCAAGGCTTCTTGGATCGAGGGTTGCGCAATTTCCATGTGCGCGGCCAAGACCAGGCTCTCCGGCCTCCGTTCTTGCACGAGGCTGACGACCTCATCCAAGCTTGCGGCAGCTTCGGGAGCGCGGCTCCCGTGATCCACAAGAATCACGGCTTCCTTCACGAAGCGCCTCCGGCTCTTTTCAGTGCCCGATCCACGTCGTCCACGAGGTCGTCGCCGTCTTCAATGCCGGGGGACAAGCGCACCGTCGCTTCAGTGATGCCTTTGGCTTTCTTTTCTTCCGCCGGAAAGCTGCCGTGACTCATGGCCCAGGGATAACCAATGAGGGATTCCACACCTCCCAAACCTTCGACCAGGGAGAAGAGTTCCGTGCTCTCGCAGAACTTGCGTGCAGCCGGCTCCCCTCCTTTGAGGTCGATGGTGAGCACGGCACCGAAGCCGTGCATTTGCCTCGCGGCCAAGTCGTGCCCGGGGTGGTCGGGCAAGCCGGGGTAATGGACGCGCTCGACCTGGAAATGTCCTACCAAGAACTCGGCGAGTTGCTGGGCATTCTTTTCATGCTGACGCATGCGCAAGGCCAGGGTCTTCAAGCCGCGCAAGGTGAGATAGCAATCCATGGGCCCGGGGATGCCGCCCGATGCGTTGCGGGTGAAGTGCAAGGTTTTCGAGAGTTCCGGGTCGCTGGTAATCACGGCACCCCCCACCACATCGGAGTGGCCGCCAATCCATTTCGTGGTGGAGTGCATGACCATGTGGGCACCCAGATCCAGCGGGTTCTGCAGGTAGGGCGTGGCAAAGGTGTTGTCGACGACAAGTGCCGCGTTGGCTTTTTGTGCGATTTCGGCACAAGCCCGCACATCCACCAAGCGCAACATGGGGTTGGTGGGACTTTCGATCCAGATCATGCGCGTGGTCGCTTCTACGGCTTGCGCGACGTTGTCGATCTGCGTGGCGTCCACGAAGCTGAAGCGCAGCCCGAAGCGGCTGGCCACTTCGGTGAAGAGCCGATAGGTACCGCCATACAGATCGTCGGCCACGACTACGTGGTCGCCCGACGAAAGCAGTTGCAAGATTCCACTGGTCGCCGCCATGCCCGAGGCGTAGGACAGGCAAAACTCGCCGCCTTCCAAGGAGGCCAGGCAAGTCTCCAGCGCAGTGCGCGTGGGGTTGGCACCTCGCGAGTACTCATAGCCGGCGTGTTGCCCGATGCTGGTCTGGGTATAGGTCGTGGTTTGGTAAATGGGGACGATGGTGGCGCCGGTCGCTGGATCAGCGGCTTGCCCCACGTGGATGGCCCGGGTTTCGAACTTCATGGTCGCTCTTCCTCGAAGCAATGAATGAGGGGAATCTTCAGCGCTGTGGTTTGAACCGCGTTGCGGCGGAGCAAGCTTGAGCATAGGGAAGCCCCTTCCAGAATCCAACGACACCCTGAATCAGGTATTGAAGTCGAATCTTCCTGTGCCCAGCTAGTGCCTCGCGCCCTCAGCTTGGATACCATCTCGCCCATGTCTACGGCCGGCATTCTCATCATCGGTAATGAAATTCTTTCCGGGAAGATAACCGACGTAAATACGGCCTTCTTGTGCAAAGAGCTGTACGACCTTGGCGTCGAAGTCTGCCGCGTCGTGATTATTCCTGACGTGCTGGAAGAGATCGCCAAAGAAGTTCTTGAGATGAGCGAAGCCTATGATTACGTCTTTACCTCGGGCGGAGTCGGCCCCACCCACGATGACATGACGGTGGAGGGGGTGGCCCAGGCCTTTGGCCTCGAGTTGGAAGAGCGCGCTGAGATCGTTCAAATTCTCGAGCGCTATCAAGAACCCCCTTTGAATCCGAGCCAATTAAAAATGGCGCAACTGCCTGTGGGCGCGAAGTTCATGGGGGATTCCGAAGCCCTGTTCCCCGTGACCGTGGTTCGCAACGTTCATCTATTCCCCGGAATTCCTGCACTCTTGCAACGGGATTTCGATTACGTGCGTCCGCACTTAAAGGGCTGCCGATTTTCCCAGCGTCGTATTTATCTCAGTTGTTACGAAACGGTCGTCGCTGTGGAACTCAGCGCCATTCAGAGCGAGTTCAGTGAGATTCGTCTGGGGTCGTATCCGCGAACGGGGCTAGAAGAGCACAAGGTGATGCTGACCTTGGAATCGCGCGATTTGGAACAGGTGCGTCTTGCTTTCGACGCCTTGCTCAAGCGCTTGCCCGATGAAGTGGTGATGAAAACCGATGTGGCAGTGGAAGAGGAGTGAGTGTTCTTGGAAAGTAGTCCTCTTGTTTATCTGCACCCTACGCTCATGGGCTTGGGATTTCTCCTGGCGCTTCTCTCTTTGCGCAGCGGAATGGGATTGCGCCGTGCTCGCCAACAAAAACGCACGGGTCGGGCCGCCTTGCGCCGCTCTCATTTACTTCTGGTGAAAATCACGGTGCCCTGGATCGTGCTGGGCTTTGCTGCGGGTCCCATGGTCCGGTGGTGGGTGCAGGGCGAGACGCCCTTTCAAACAGCGCATGCCTGGATCGGTTTAACGGCGGCCGTTTTGTGGTCGACCACGGCCACGGTCGGCCATATGTTGGAGATTGGCGACAAGCGCTTTACCTCGGACAAGGGGCGCGACATCCATGCGATCTTGAGCTTTTCAGCGGTATTGCTCTCCGCCGTGGCCGGGGTCTTCGGCTATTCGCTCCTGCCCTGACGAGACTGATTCTCAGCTCAACGTTCCTAGCCCAAGGGCGGCAAGACATCGACGCTGCGCTGGCGCAGCCAGTGATCGGCCAACACTAAACAGGTCATCGCTTCTATAATAGGGACGGCTCGCGGCAAAACACAGGGATCGTGTCGGCCCTTGGCCTCCAATGTGGTTGCATTGCCCGCTTGATCCACGGTGTTTTGAGTTTGCGAGATAGTTGCCGTGGGCTTAAAAGCCGTTCGGAAAAAGATGGGCTGCCCATTGCTCATTCCACCCTGCACGCCGCCGGACCGATTCGAAGCCGTGGCGATTTTCTGATCTCCTTCGCCAGGGATAAAGGCGTCATTGTGTTCGGAGCCCGTGAGGAGAGTTCCGCCAAAGCCGCTGCCAATCTCGAAACCCTTGGTGGCGGGTAGCGAGAGCATGGCCTTGGCCAGATCGGCCTCGAGCTTATCGAAGATGGGCATGCCCAGCCCCGGCGGCACGCCGCGCGCTACGCAGGTGACAATGCCACCGACAGAATCTTGGTTTTTGCGCGCATTGTGAATGGCTGCTTCCATGGCGGTGGCGGCGCTGGCATCAGGACAGCGCACATCGTTGTTATACACGTCGGCGGTTGTCACGCGGTCCATATCTACCGTGGAACCAATGCCGTGCACTTCGCTCACCCAGGCTACGACCTCGATGCCCGCAGCCAAGGCCAGCAGTTTGCGCGCAATGGCACCGGAGGCGACGTGGGCGATGGTGGCGCGGGCACTGGAGCGCCCGCCGCCCTGCCAATTGCGGATACCGTACTTGGCGTCGGTGGTGTAATCGGCGTGGGAGGGGCGGTACACCGATTTCATATTTTCATAGGCCGACGGTCTGGCATCTTTATTGCGCACGATGAGCGAAATAGGACTGCCCAGGCTGTAGCCCTCGAAAAGGCCCGAGAGAATCTCCACCTGGTCGTCTTCCTGGCGCGGCGTCGTGAGAGAGCTTTGGCCTGGCTTGCGTCGGTCGAGATCAGCTTGAATCTCTTCGCTTGTAATGGGCAGGCGCGGCGGGCAACCGTCGACAATGACACCCACACCACCTCCGTGCGATTCGCCGAAGGTCGAGATCTGGAACGTATGTCCGAAGCTATTGCTGCCCAAGGTGGTTCTCCGCGCTGATTTAGTACCACGTGGTTTTGTTTAAGAAGAATAAGGGCTTAGCGGTTTCGACGCAAAAGGATATAGCTGGCGCCCACGCCTCCGTCTTTGGGTTGGGCGCTGGAGAAGGCCATAACCAGCTCCCCCACCCCGATTTGAGTCAGCCAATCCGGCAAATCCTGGCGCAAAACGGCCTCGCCTTCGGAGTGGTGGCCGCGGCCATGGACGATGAGCACGCAGCGCTTCTTTTCTCGCCAGGCCCTTTTTAGAAAGTCGCGCACGCGAACTCGGGCCTCGTCCGCGATCAATCCATGAAGATCGACTCGGTCTTCTGGGGGAAAGTGGCCCCCTTTCAGCTTGGTCAGGTGGGCCTTGTCCATGCCCGGCGCGAGCCCGGCTTGTTCTTCTCCCAAATCGAAACGCTGAAAGACGATGGGCCGGGGATCTTCTTTTCGGGGTGTGCTCGATGGCTTCTGGGCGCGAGGCCGGGCGCGCTTGGAGCCCCCGCTGAGAGGTTCGACATCAGACATCAGATCCGAAAAGGAAGGGTTGTCTTGATTCTTGCCCGTTTTTTCCTGCGGCGGCTTTTTTTTCATGGTTTGCGTACCGTTTTTGCTTTCGAGCCTTTCCCGTATAGTGCCAGCGCCAAGGCTTTTTTTGTCAGCGAATTGGGGGCGCGCTGCGCCAGGCTCCTGGCTGAGCGCCACTGGTGCGCTTCAAAGCCCTGGCGTTGAACTCGTCCAGATACGGTTCCTTTTACGATTTGGAGAAAGAGTTCGCGATGAGAGAAGACATGGTGCACCTCGCCCAAGTGGCGTACGTCGCGCAGCTCCAATCCCAGGGTTTCGCCCAACACGCGCTTGGCTCCTGCGGCGTTGGACTCCCCTTTTTTCAAGGGACCCCCGGGCAGTTCCCACATTCCGCCCAAAAGTTCGCGCGCCCCGCGCTGTACGAAGAGGGCGCGCTCATCCTTCAAAGCCAAAACACCCACGGCCGAGACTTTTGGGGAGGGTTGTTTTTTGGCTCTGATGGGCAAGCTCTCGGCGTCACCGACACGGAAGGCATCGCAGCGCGCTCGCAGTGGGCAGCTCGGGCAGTCGGGAGATTTGGGTGTGCAGATCAGGGCCCCGAGTTCCATCAGGGCTTGGTTGAGATCTCCCGGCCGCGGGCCCTGCGCGAACTGAGCGGCCAACTCCCATAGCTTGGCGTTGGCGCTGGTACTGCGGAAGTCTTCGCGAATACCAAACAAGCGACAAAACACGCGGGCCACGTTGCCATCGACAATGGGCTCGGGTCGATCAAAGGCGATGGAGGCCACGGCGCCGGTCGTGTAGGGACCGACGCCAGGCAACTTCTGGAGATCCGCACTGCTCTGAGGGAATTCCCCGGCGTGATCGCGTACCACCTGGCGCGCTGCATTTTGCAGATTGCGTGCACGGCTGTAGTACCCGAGACCGGACCAGCTCTCAAGTACCTGCTCGGTGTCGGCGTCGCACAGGGCTTGGGCATCGGGAAAGCGCTGGAGAAAATTGTGGTAGTAGGGAATCACGGTGTCGACGCGCGTTTGCTGGAGCATGATTTCCGAGACGAGTACGGAGTAGGGGTCGGAGGTCTGTCGCCAGGGCAGGTCGCGTTTGTTCTTGTCGTACCAGGCCAGCAGCTTTTTGCGGGCAGCGCGAATGGCGGGCTGCTTCATAGCTTCACCGCCAATTCTCCCATCAACTCGATCCCTGTTTCGCTGACGCGAGCTTGCAGCGCGAAAACTTCGACACCTTTCTCGTGGGCTTGTAGCAAAGCTTCTGCATAGGCCGGGTCGATATCGGCTGCCGGTTCCAGGTACAGGCAATCCGCGCGCTGTACCAGAAAGAGCAGGGCTGCACGATGGCCTTCTTGCACAAGCTGGCTCAGGCTGTGGACGTGTCGCGTGCCTCGGGTCGTGACGCAGTCTGGAAAACGGGCGACCGGTTTCCCCTGTATCTGCTCACACAAGGTCGCGCTTTTGACTTCGAGATACAGCGGACGTGGATCTTTCGGGTGCTCAGTTAACAGGAAATCCAGACGAGATTTTTCGCCCGGTATGGAAACCTCGCGCCTGTGTTGCGCGTAACCAGACAAAGGCGCAAAGGCCTGTGCTCGCAGGACTTGCTCGACAAAGGCATTGGCCAGTTGTGGATTCACACCCACCCAGGTGTCAGCTTCGCGGATCATTTCCAAGGTGTGCCGCAACTTGCGCTTGGGGTTGTCGCTGGTGGAGCAGCGAACGGGAGCACCCGCGATGGCGGTGCTTTTCATGCGTCCGGGATCGGGACAATAAGCGGTGAGTTCCTCACCGTTTTCCATTTCGATGTCGACAAAAAATCGCTTATAGCGACGGATGAAGCGCCCCTTGAGCGACGCTTGCAGGGGGAGTGACACGACGGCATGTGTAGCTGCCGGCTTCACGGCTCCGGATACAATTGGGAGAGGATGTTGTTCTTCAACCAACGGCGATCCCACCATTCCAAGGGGTTGACGTAGGTATCGCCAATGAGCAGGGCGAAGTGAAGATGGTCTCCTCCCGCCAAGCCCGTTGCACCCGAGAGCCCTATGGGGTCGCCTTGTTCCAGCACATCGTCTGGACGCACATCGATGCGCGACAGATGACTGTACAGTGAGGTGACTCCAAGGCCGTGGTCGATGAGCACGCAATTACCGTAAATCCCCATGGCGTCGGCAAAGATAACTTTTCCCTTGTTGGAGGCGGGAACCGGTGACGCGGAAGTTGCGGCCAAGTCGTAGCCCATGTGCATGGCCTCCGAGACTTGCTTTGAATTGACAAAGTAGCGACGGTGCTCGGCAAACGTGCTCATGACCTGGGAGCCTGGCCATTGACGAAAAGGACCTTCCCACAACGGCGTATCGGAGAAGATCAACTTGGAGCGAATGCTCGCTTCGTTCTGTGCTCGGATTTCTGAGTTGATTTTTTGGAAGGTCGCCACGGCATCGCTTTCCGATACACCTACTTGGTTGGCCAACTCGGGTACTTTGTTCTTGAGAAAAGAGTCGGGCAAATTGATGGTGGCGGGGATAGGCGACCCGGCACGAACCTTGACGGGCCAACTGGCATAGCCGGTGTTACCGGCGGAATCCATGGCGGCCACTCGGATACTTACTGTAGCGTCCTCGGTGATGGGAACCGCAAAGATGGCAACGCGATCTTTTGAGGCTCCGCCCGGTAAGGGCCCTCCCTTATAAAAGTGTTCCCCTACTTGAACGCCATCCCGTTCAACAGCCTCCTCGATCTGATAACGAACCGCGCTGCTGCCACCTTGGGATACATAGGTGAGCCCGCTCAAGGCGCGTACCCGCGGAGGATCAAAATCGAACACAATGGGAATTTCCAATTTCTGGCGGTTGCCGGCAAAGGTTCGCCGCAGCGACGCATCATCGGCGATAACGCTGAGCGTGGCTTCACCACTTTTTAGTTTGAGAGTGGCGGGGTCGATTTGAATCTCGACGCTGTGCTCTTTTTTAGCGCTGCCTTCCAGGAAGCTGGTAGGAAAACTTTCGTCATGGAGCAGGACATCGTTACCGCCCTGGCTGAGGATGACGCTCACTCCTCTCAGTCCGGAGCGGCGATCTCGTAGATTGATGGAGAACTGTGTGCCCTTGGTTCCAATGGGAGCTGCAAAGGTGTGGGTGTCGATTTCGGGAGCGTGACCCTCGTAGCGCGACAGTGCAAAGTAGCCTCCTGCAACCAGCGCTAGAACGATGAGAGCAAAAATAAAAGTACGTGCGGACATGTGGTGGACCCCGTGCCACCTTGGCGGTTGGTGGCTTTACGTAAATGGGTGGAGTGAAAAGCGAAAGTGCCGATCTCGCTAACGGGTTTCAGGCTGCTGCAATTTCGCAATGATGCTCGGATCCTCCAGGGTGGTCGTGTCGCCAACGACATCGACTCCTTCGGCGATATTGCGAAGCAGGCGCCGCATGATCTTTCCCGATCGCGTTTTGGGTAGCGCGTTGCTAAACCGGATGTCGGCCGGCTTGGCAAAGGAACCGATCTCTTTGGCGACGTGCTTTCGCAGCGCATCTCGAAGGGAATTGTCGCCCTCCAGGCCGCCCTTTAACGTGACGAAGGCCACAACGGCAGTTCCTGTGATGGCATCAGGGCGACCGACCACGGCGGCCTCCGCAACCTTGGCATGGGACACGAGGGCGCTTTCCACTTCCATGGTGCCGATACGATGCCCCGAAACATTCATCACATCGTCAATGCGACCCATGATCCAGAAGTACCCCTGGCGATCGCGGTGAGCGCCGTCGCCCGCCAAGTAGAAGCCTTGTTTCTTGAATTTGTCCCAGTAGGTCTCGCGGAAGCGTTTCTTGTCTCCCCAAATGCCACGCAACATACCCGGCCAGGGTTTCTTGATGACGAGCAGCCCACCCGTTTTGCCAGAAACGCTCTCGCCTGCTTCGTTGACTGTGTCGGCGCAGATGCCTGGGAACGGCAGGGTGGCCGAGCCGGGCTTGGTATTCACAGAGCCGGGCAGGGAGGTGATCATGATCCCGCCCGTTTCGGTTTGCCACCAGGTGTCGACAATGGGGCAGCGCCCTCCGCCGATGACTTTCTGGTACCAGGTCCAGGCTTCGGGGTTGATGGGTTCGCCGACGGTGCCCAGTAAGCGCAAGGACGACAAGTCGTGCTTTTTAATATGCTCATCGCCCCAGCGAATGAAGGTTCGGATAGCGGTGGGAGCCGTGTAGAAAATGGTGATGCGATGTCGTTCGATGATGTCCCAGAAGCGGTCTTCCGCGGGCGAGTTGGGTGCGCCCTCGTACATCACCGTCGTCGCGCCGTTGGCCAGGATGCCGTACACCACATAGGAGTGCCCGGTGACCCAGCCGATATCGGCCGTACACCAATAAATGTCATCGTCTTTCAAGTCAAAGACGTATTTGGAAGTCGTGGTGGCCTGGGTGAGGTAACCCCCGGTGGTGTGCAGAATGCCTTTGGGTTTTCCTGTGGTGCCGCTGGTATAAAGGATGAATAAAGGATCCTCGGCATCCATTTCGGCGGGCGGACAGTTTGCGCTGGCCTCGGCCATGAGATCATCCCACCACAAATCTCGTCCCACTTGCATGCTTACACGCTGCGCGGTTCGCTTGGCTACGATGACGCGTTTCACGCCCGGCGCACTCTCGAGCGCTTCGTTGACGATGGACTTTAAGCCAAAGGGTTTTCCACGACGAAATCCTCCGTCGGCAGTCACGATGATTTTTGCACCCGCGTCGTTCACGCGATCAGAAATAGAAGTGGCCGAGAAACCCCCGAAAATAATGCTGTGAATGGCGCCGATGCGCGTACAAGCCAACATGGCCACGGCGAGTTCGGGGATCATGGGCATATAAAGAACGACGCGATCGCCTTTCTTCACCCCTTGTTGTTTAAGCACATTACTGAACTTACAGACTTCGCGGTGCAACTGGCCGTAGGTGATGGTGCGCGTGTCGCCGGGCTCGCCTTCCCAGATGATGGCTGCTTTGTTCTTGCGCCAACTGCCTTCGCCTTCGATGTGTCGATCGAGGCAATTGTGGGAGACATTGAGCTTGCCGCCGAGAAACCACTTGGCGTTCGGCGCCTTCCAATCGAGCACCTTCTTCCAAGGCTTCATCCACGTAATGTTTTCTTTGGCCATCTTGGCCCAGAAGCGCTGAGGGCTTTTCTCACCCAGCTCGCGCATGGCCTTGGCCGTCGCTTTGTTCCAGTTTGCCTTTTTAGAAAATTCTGCGCTGGGTTTGAAGACGCGTTTTTCTTCGAGAATGGATTCGAGATCGGCCATGAGGGTTCCTTGCTTAGCTGTCGCGTACCCAGGCTTCGACTTCGTCGGTTTGCGTGGGGATGGCGCCAGTCAGGTTTTCGATTCCGTCGGGGGTGACAAGAAGGTCATCTTCAATTCGCACGCCGATGCCTCGGAAGTGTGGAGGCACTTCTTCCGCCATTGCCGGGATGTACAAGCCCGGCTCAACCGTGAAGACCATGCCCTCCTCAAGCTTCCTTGCTTCCCCGTTTATTGTATAGGCACCGACATCGTGTACGTCGAGCCCCAACCAGTGGCTGGTCTTGTGCATGTAGTAAGGCTTGTAAGCTTCCTTCTCGATGAGTTCGGGGATCGAACCCTTGAGGATGTTGAGCCCAACCAATCCGGAGACAAGTTGCTCAAGGGCAGCGCTGTGGATTTGTTCCAGGCCGCCACCGGGCTTGGCGGCCTGGATGGCGGCCTGCTGCGCGCGCAAAACAATTTCATAAAGATCGCGCTTGGCACCTTGGAAGCTACCGCCAATGGGGTAAGTCCGCGTGACGTCCGAGGCATACCCCGCTAGCTCGCAACCGGCATCGATGAGCAGGAGGTCGCCGTCACACAAAGCTTGATCGTTATTGATGTAATGCAGAATGGTGGCGTTGGCGCCGCCCCCCACGATGGATTCATAGGCGGGGCCGGCAGCGCCGCGGCGCCTGAATTCATAATCGAGCTGAGCGCTCAGTTCGTACTCATAGGCGCCGCCCTTGGCCAGGCGGGCCGTTTGTCGGTGTGCCTCAAAGGTGATGGAAGCAGCGCGCCGCATGGTGTCCACTTCTTCCGCATCTTTAAACAGGCGCATTTCGTGCAAAATGGCCCGCGGGTCCATTTGCGCTTCGGTGGGTCGTCCTCCTGCGCGGGAGCGCAGACGCTGTTGCTCGTTGATCTGTACCAAGTGCGCATCCACCGCCTTGTTTCGGCCGGGTACGTAGTACAGGGTTTTGGTAGCAGCGATGAGCTTGGGTAGCGCGTCTGAAAACTCGCCCATGGGATGAGCCTCATCCGCCCCAAAGTCACACTTGGCTCCGTCCACTCCAGGGCGATTGCCTGTCCAGATTTCCTCGGCCTCCACGCGCGGCTCTACAAAGAGCGTAAAGGCAGGCCCGCCGTCGGTTCGCAGTACCGCAATGGCATTGGGCTGGGTGAACCCTGTCAGGTAGAAAAAGTCGCTGTCCTGGCGAAAGGGATAGTGGGTGTCAGCAGATCGGGTGGCGAGTTTGGCGCCGAATAGGATGGCCACGGCATCGGGGGCCATGGCTTCGAGAAAGCGTTGTCGTCGTTGTAGGTGCACGGAGAGTTGGTTGACCTCGATTAGTTCCTTCTCATCATAAAGAAGAGAGAAGTGCTGTCATCAAGTGAAGGGTGAAAAACATACACACTCTCAAGGGATTCGTAGAGGTGCACCTTTTAGTTGCTGTGTGCAACAAATAGGTGCGAAGTAAGTAAAAATGTTTAAAAACAAAAGGTTAAACATGGTGTGTCGGCATAGTTACAGTGGGATAAAACCAGGTGCATTCATTTGATGCAACTTTTGAAGCAGGTCCAGCAGCACGCTACCTGGAAGGTAAAGTAAAACATTAACAAAACCAGTGACTTGAAATTTTATCTCCAAAGTAGAAGAAGTTGGCACGAGACGTGCTTTATATAGAACCAAAGCCAACGTTACATGGGGTGTTTCAAGCCCAATCGCTTCACGCGAATGAAACACTCCGCCTCGGAAGCCCTGAGCCCCCAAAAAGCAGGCGCTTTCCCCCAAGAATGGCACCCCGCCTACTCTGGGTTTCTGAGGCACATATGGACCCCTTCGATCGACGGATCGAAGGGGTCCTTTCTTTTGTGATCTTGAAAGTGAGTTCCTGAAATTTTGCTGTCGCAGAAGTGAATGCTGAGATGTTTATTGCAGGACAGCCACCAGCTCTTCTCCGAACTCCCGGCCAAACCAAGCTTTGAGCTCTTCCACGCCTCGAACTTCTTCGAGGTCTTTGGGGTGAGCGATGGCGATGGCTTCCAAACCGGAATTGGGGCAGAGAACACCTGGGTCGAGCTTTAATTCCTTGGCGCGTGTCCCGCGCCAGGTCTTGAGAAGGGTGAAGCGCTGGTCTGCGTCGCGGTCCATGCGTTTGCGCCCCGTGCCTTTGCTGCGGGGAATCGGACCGTGGGGAGTTTCTTGACCCGTGGCAATGGCGTCCAAAATGGCGTCACCCAGGTGGTTCGCCGTCTGCTCTCCGATCCCTTTCATCTGGCATAAGGATTTATAGTCTTTGGGGGGCTTGCTGCTCAGGTCCAATAGCGTGCGCGGGCTGATGACTTTAAAAGCGGGTCGATCCAGTTCAGACGCCCGCGCATCGCGCACAAGAAACAGTTCGCGCAGAATGGACAGCCCTATGGGGTCGAGTGAGCGGGCGCCTTTTATCTTCAGATAGCCGAGCTCGTCGAAGGTACGTTCGGGCCACTCGCGTTGGGTCAAGGTGGCAAAATCTTCCTGAGCCCATTCCAGTCGATTGACTTCAATCAGTTCTTTTTCGAGCATTTCCGCCATTTCTACCAGATAAAAAACATCGGTGGCCCCGTATTCGAGTTGCTGCTTTGTTAGCGGACGCCGAGACCAATCGGAGCGTTGTTCATCTTTGGGTAGCACGACGCCGAAGTAGTGCTTTACCAGCGCGGCCAGGCCTACCGAGGGGTATCCCAAGAGCTGTGCACTGATCATGGTGTCGAACAAGTTGTCAATCGTGATGCCACAGAAGCGCTTCAAGAGAAAAATGTCGTACTCACCCGCGTGAAACAGAATGCGAATATCAGGTGAGGTGAAAACGGGCTCCAGAGGCATGAGGCTGGACGGGCCCCCCATGGCCAAGGGGTCGATGAGGTAGGCGAAGTTGGGCTCGCTAGGAATCCCCACTTGAATCAGGCAGAGCTTTTCTACGTAGTGGAAAAAGCTATCGGCCTCGGTATCGAAGGCGACTATGGGTTCAGCAAGCAACTTTGGAATAAGCGCCTGCAGTTTTTGTTTATCGTCGATGATTTTATAATTAGCCAAGAAGCAGTTCAGTCATAGTCCTGGGGTGAGGGAGATCTCAGACGAGAGTAGCCGAGGACGAATTTGGCACAAGCATCCGCAAGTTGCCTTGGTACCCTCTCGCCATGAACTCTTTACGTGTAGGCGTTGGGCTTGCCGCCGCGGAGAACACGCTGGAAGCGGGACTGGCTGCGGCTCGCTTGGCTCTGGCCAATGGCGGCTTCGACCGGGCCGATGCCGCAGTGTGCGCACTGATCCCCGCTGTGGACGATCGTCCGGGAGAGATCCTGAGCCAGATGGCTTTAGTTTTGGGCACAGAGGTGCTCCTGGGCCTGTGCGTCGAGCAACTCTTGGATGGGACGCAGGAAGTTCGAGAGGAAGGTTCCGTCTGCGTTTTCGTGCTCAATGGCGCTCGCGCGAGTTTGTTGTCCTATGCCGACTTCGTCGGTGAGGAGAGGGGCCTGGGTTCGGCACTGTTGGCGGGGTTGGATTGCCGCCGAGAGGCGGAGGGCAGGGGCAAGGGCAGGGAGAAGGACAGGCAGACGCTGGTGTTGCTCGGTTTCGACTGTTTGCGACTGTCGCCGCTCATGCTGCAAGAAGGACTTTCTAGTTGCACGCAATCCAGCTGCGTCGTCGGGCTCGGTGTTTCTCCCAGCGGGCGCGAGAACTGCGCTGTATGGGCAGGTTCAGAGCCCATGCCCGCCGGTGCCGCGGCCCTCGTGCTGGGGCTAGACGAAAAGCCTCGCACTGTGATCGCCCCTTCGTGGCGGCGTGAGGATGCCTGGCGGCGGGTGACCCAGGCTCAAGGAAACTGGGTATTGGAGATCGATGGCCAAAGTGCCTTGCCCTGTTACCGCAAGGCGGTTGGAGGTGCTTTGGGCGAGGACCTTTTGCGTGCCAGCGAATTTGTTTTCGTGGCTATTCCCCAGGCTGAAGGAGGCCAAGAGTCCCGGGAAGTGGAACGCGTCTTGGATGTCGTGGGCTTCGACCCAGAGCGAGGAGGCTTTGCCTTGCCGGAGCCTGTGCCCTCGGGATCCTTGATCTCTTTTGCCTTTCGAGACGGGAATCAGGCGAGAGCGGAATTGCAACACGCGCTGGAGTCCCTGGGCTCGCCAGCGCCAGGAGCCGTCCTTTACCTTGGCGACCGCAGCCGGGGCGAGGGCTTGTTCGGGGTCTCGGGCTTGGAATCGGGCTATTTAAGCCGCGCTTTTCCCGGTGTCCCCGTGGCTGGCTTGTCGGGCGTTCGCTTGCTGGCGCCCTGCGCGAACGGAGTGCAGTTGTGCAATCACTCGGCCCTGGCCATTGGCTTGCCGCCCGGCTGACGGTACTCTCGGCTTGGATTTGCTGCCGGTATAGCCGAGTAGCGGCTACCCAAGGGAGAACATAGTGCGCTGGTCCCAAGCTTTTGTTCCAACACTCCGCGACGATCCGGCCGACGCCGAGGCCTGGAGTCATAAATTGCTCGTTCGCGGTGGTTTCATTCGCCAGTTGGCTACGGGCATCTACGTCTTGCTGCCCCTGGCACATCGGACTTGCCAGAAAATCATTCACACGATCCGCCAAGAGATGGAGTTGATCGGCGGCCAGGAATTTATGATGCCGGCGCTGCATCCCAAGGAGATCTGGGAAAAATCCGGGCGTTGGGAAACCATGGGGTCGGAGATGTTTCGCTTGCGTGATCGCAAAGAGGCAGACCTGTGTCTGGGCATGACGCACGAAGAGATCTTCACCCACATCGGCGGAGAGTTGAAATCATACAAACAACTTCCGCAGATCTGGTTTCAGATTCAAACCAAGTTCCGCGATGAGGCGCGGCCCAAATCAGGCATTTTACGCGTGCGCGAATTTCGCATGAAGGATGCTTATTCCTTTGACCTGGACCAGGCCGGTCTGGACCATGCTTTCGATCAGCACCACAAAGCTTATCGGCAAATTTTCAAACGCTGCGGCTTGGATCCCATGGCGGTGGAGGCGAGTTCGGGCGCCATGGGAGGCGGGGATTCCATCGAGTTCATGGTGCCCAGTGACGCTGGCGAAGATCTGGTCGCGAGCTGTGGCAAATGTGGATACGCGGCCAACTTGGAGAAAGCGACATCCGAACTGACTCCGGTTGAGAATCGCGATGCGCTCGATACTCCGGAAAAATTTGCCACGCCAGGCGTTGGCACCATTGAAGAGGTCGCTGCCTTCAAGGGTGGCGCACCCGCCGGGCATCAGATCAAAACATTGGTGTATGTCTTTGATGGTCGCTTGGTGTTGATCCTGATGCGCGGTGATCACGGACTTTCCGAGCAGAAACTTCTCGACAGTGTCGAAGTGGGTGAGTTGCATCCCGCGTCGGAAGAAGAGATGCAAGAAGTGTTGGGCGCAACGCCGGGGAGTCTCGGGCCGCTGACTTCACAACTTCCCGCAGAAGTAGACGGTAAGAAGATGTTGATATTGGCTGACCCGGCTCTGGAAGGACGCGTGGGCATGGTCTGTGGAGCCAACGAAGATGGTTATCACTATCGCGGTGTCGACATTGCGCGTGACGTCGCTGTGGATCATTGGTTGGATATGCGCGAAGTGCAGTCAGGTGAAGGCTGTCCTTATTGCGCTACGCCCCTGGCGGTGTGCAAGACCATTGAGATCGGTCATATCTTTAAATTGGGGACGCGCTACAGCAAGTCCATGGGCATGGATGTGCTTGATCAAAACGGCAAAGCACAGAACGTCATCATGGGCTCTTATGGTATTGGCGTCGAGCGCCTGATGGCGTCGGTGGTGGAAACCTCGCATGATGAGAAAGGGATTATCTGGCCTGTGGCCATCGCTCCCTATGAAGTAGTCATCTGTGTGCTGAAAGCCAAGGACGTTGAGGTCTTGGAGGCGGGTGAGCGAATTTACGATGCCCTTGTGGCTGCAGGCATTGACGTGATTCTGGACGACCGACTTGACAACCCAGGTGTGAAATTCAAAGACGCCGAACTAATCGGCATCCCGTATCAGATTGTGGTGGGTCCACGTAGCTTGAAGGAAGGCCAGGTGGAAATTGTACGCCGCCGGGATGGAGACAAGCGTGAAGTGGCCATTGAACACGCCGCCGAAGAAGTGGGCGAAGAAGTAGTGAGCGAGCGAAAGCGACGAGCTTGATCTGAGATAGCGTCGCATAAGGATAATTAAATGACACAGTCCCTCCCCTTGACGGTTTTATCTGAAGACGAAGAAATGTTTCGCGGTGTCATTCGCGATTTTAGCGAGGGCACTCTGCGTCCTTTAGTGGCGGACATGGATCGAGCCGGGAAGATGGAACCCTCGGTACTGCAGGGCTTATTCGACGTGGGGATGATGTCCATCGAAATCCCTGAAGAACACGGAGGCGCTGGCGCTAGTTTTTTCATGGCGGTGTTGGGTGTTGAAGAATTGGCTCGCGTCGATCCTGCCATGTCAGTCGTGGCCGATGTGCAAAATACCCTGGTCATTATTCCCTTGATGCGTTGGGGCACCCCGGAGCAGCATGCCCGTTTTTTGCCCGCCTTGGCGGGAGGGAAAGTGGGTGCCTTTGCTCTTTCCGAGGCGAGTGCTGGATGCGACGCCTTTGCCTTGCGCTGTCTGGCTCGCGAAGACGGAGATGACTTTGTTTTAAGCGGTCAGAAACTATGGATCACCAATGGCAACGAGGCTGAAATTTTTATTGTATTCGCGACGCTGGATGCTTCCCTGGGTTACAAAGGCGTCACCGCGTTCGTGGTCGAAAAAGAGATGCCTGGATTCTCCGTCGGCAAAAAAGAAGACAAGCTGGGGATTCGTGCTTCGAGCACTTGTGAATTGATTTTAGATGAGGTGCGCGTCCCGAAAGAAAACGTGTTGGGAGAGGTCGGCAAAGGTTACAAGGTCGCCATTGAAACATTGAATGAGGGACGCATTGGAATCGGTGCACAAATGGTGGGATTGGCGCAAGGTGCTTTAGAAGGTGCCCTGGCTTACGCAGGCGAGCGAGAACAGTTCGGCAAAAAGATCGGCAGCTTCCAAGCGGTGGGGCACAGCCTGGCCGAGTGCGCGACAGAACTCGAAGCCGCTCGGCTCATGGTGTACAACGCGGCGCGCTTACGAGATGCGGGGATGCCCTTTCAGCGACAGGCGGCCATGGCCAAGTACTATGGGAGTTATGTAGCCGAGCGCGTTGCCAACAAATCCCTCGAAGTCTACGGAGGCGTTGGCTTCACCAAGGATTATCCAGCCGAGAAGTTTTTACGTGATGCCAAGATCGGCAAGATCTATGAAGGCACGTCCTTTATTCAGCTGGAAACCATTGCCAAGTCGTTGCTTAAAGAGGGTCTGTAGAAAGAGGGCTTGTAGAGAGAGGGTCTGTAGCCAGGCGCTTTAACTTGGCTCGGTGTGTCAGGAAGGCGGCTGTGGCCAGCATTAGAAACCAGATGAACATGCTGAAGCCCGCTGTGCTCATTCCCTGAACGTCGCCGATGTATCCCGTTAGCCACGGAATCGTAAATCCTCCGAGAGAACCGCAAAAAGAGACCAGAGAGATGGCGCGCGCCCTGCGATGCGCAAAGGTGTGGCCCGTGTAGGCGATGAGCACGGGATAGGTAGAGCCCAGGCAAAGGCCAATGGCAAAGGTGGTGAGTTCGATGGGGAGTGGGTGCAGCACAAACGCACCCAGGCAGCAGGTGACGGCTGCTGCAGCACTCAATAAAAGTGCCCTGGATCCAAACTCGCCTCGCAGGGTCAAGATGCTCAGCCGGCCTAGCAAAATCCCAACCCAGTAGATACTGATTCCCGCCTGACCATGCAGGGTGGACTGTTCGAGTGCATCGCTGGCGAAAGGAACCGCAAAGGTGATGATGACGGTTTCGATGCCCACGTAGCACAGGCCGATACATGCCAGGGGAAGAAGGGCGGGAAAGAGCCGGATTGGATTATGTGGTTCCCCGTTCTGTGACTGTTGTGCAGGTTGCGCGTCGGGGAAATTGGCTACCGTTGCCCACAGGGAAATGAGCAAAATCAGCAAGCCTGTAAAATGGAAACTCGTTGACCAGGGGTGTTGCTGAAGAATCCAACGCACGATAAATGGCCCGGTGATGGCGCCTATGGTGACTGATGCATGCAAGATGGCCAAGGCTCTTGCGGCACGTTCATGGTAGTTCTCCGAGGCCATTGTGTTTAAAAAGGTCATGCAAGTGCCGGATCCGACACCCACGAAGAAAATATGCGCAACGGCGCGTTCAAAGCTCATGACTTCTTGCACGCTGAGCAAGCTGACACCGATGAGCGACGAGAAGACGACGAAGATGGCGCGTCGGCGGCGATGTCCGACGAGTTTCCCACCCGTCAAGATTCCCAGCCCCAAGCCTGTGGAAAGCATGGCTGTGAGAAATCCAGTCTGCGCTAAATCGATGTGCAGGGAATTGGCAAGCTCCGCCTGATTGGCTCCGATGAGCACGAGCAAGATGCCAAAGGCGAATAAATAGGTAGATCCAAAAGGAAGCACGAGATCCTTGCAGCGCCCCTGGAGTGAGTCGCGGGGTTGTCGGTGTGGCGCTTAAGGCCTGAAGATGGCGGAGGGCGCGAAGCGTGGCAAGGTGCCGGTCTTTGCACGGCATTTCCATGGAAGCGCTGGCCACAAGGCCGTGAGGTCTTATATGCTTAGCTGCAAGGTATTTCTTGGGGCAGGTCTTGACCATCTTGCGGGGTAGGCTGTGGCATGATCGATTTCAATCCTTACGACTGGTCTTTCCACGAAGATCCTTATCCGACCTACAAGGCCTTGCGCGAAGAAGCCCCTTGTTATCGGAATGAGAAGCTTGGCTTTTGGGCCCTGTCGCGCCATGAAGATGTCATGGAAGCCTTGAAAGATTGGGAAACCTTCTCTTCTGCCGATGGAGTGGCTCTAGAATTTTTTGGACCGAGCGCTTCGGCGGTGATGTCGTTTCTCGCCATGGACCCCCCTTTGCACGACCGCATTCGTGAGTTGGTTTCGAAAGGTTTTACACCCCGGCGTGTACAGTTCTTTGAATCGCGCGTGCGCGCTTTGGCCAACCACTATATCGATCAGTTTATTGATCGAGGATCCTGCGAGTTCGTGAATGATTTTGCCGGTCGACTTCCCATGGACGTGATTAGTCAGATGGTGGGTGTGCCCGGCGAAGACAGCGAGATGATTCGGCGCTGGGCCGACCTGGTGGTACATCGTGAGAAAGGCCAGCCCGGGATTCCGCCCGAGGGTGCGCAGGCCTCGGGGCAGTTGCTGAATTATTTCCGTGACCTGGTGAGTGCCTACCGCAAAGCACCCCAGGATGATTTAACCAGTGCGCTGATTGCTGCAGAAATAGACGGTGACCATTTGGAGGATCGAGAGATTGTCGCGTTTCTGTTTCTCATGGCCATTGCGGGCAACGAAACCACGACGAAATTGCTCACCCATGCACTTGACTGCTTGCATCGTTTTCCGGAACAGCGTGCTCAGGTGGAGGCAGACCCCGCGTTGATTCCGGCTTGGGTGGAAGAGACCCTGCGCTACGACAATTCTTCGCAGATTCTATATCGAACAGTGACGCGAGATCTCGAGATGCATGGCGAGATCGTAAAGAAGGGAGATCGCGTCGCTCTTCTCATCGGTTCCGCCAATCGAGATCCGCGCGTGTTTGACAGGCCCGACGAGTTTGACCTTTCACGTGACTGCGGGGCGTTGGCTTCTTTTGGTCGCGGGGTGCATTTTTGCTTGGGCGCGTCGCTCGCGCGCTTGGAGGCCACTGTTTCGCTCCAAGAAATTCAGCGTCGCTTGTCCCAGATCGAATTGGATCGGGGCGGTTTGGTGCGGGCGCACTCTGGCAATGTGCGTGGCTTTGCGGTGATGCCCATGACGTTTCGCAAGTCGATGCAGCTCACCAGCCGATAGCCAGGGTTCCGCGCTCGGATCAGACGCGCATGATCTGACCGCCATCCACGTTGAGAATGTGTCCCGTAATCCATTTGGCCTCATCGGAGAGCAAGAAGAGCGCAGCCCCCACCATGTCTTCAGGTGTTCCCATGCGTTGAAGCGGAAGGCTTGCCAAGATGCCTTTTACGGCGCCTTCGGGTACCACGCTGCGCGTGGCCTCGGTATCCGTCGGGCCGGGAGCGATGCCGTTGACACGAATATTTTTATGTCCCAACTCGCGCGCCAGGGAGTGCGTGATGCCATGCATGGCGAGTTTGGAGATGCCGTAAAAACCAATGCCCATCCAGGCCGCCGTGGAACTTTGGTTGATGATGCAACCGCCGCCGCGCTTTTTCATGGAGTCGACCACTGCACGTGTCGCTAAGAGGCACCCGTTCATGTTGACGCTCATGAATTTATTGTAGTAACTCATGTCTACGCTGAGCAGGGACGCAAGTTTCATCTCTCCGTAAATGGCCGCGTTATTGATGAGGTAGTCGACGCCGCCAAAGGCTTCAATGGCCGACTGCCCCATGGCCAGGGTAGACGCTTCATCGGAGACATCGGTTTTGACAAAGATGGCTTGGCCACCGGCTTGCCCGATCTCTTCAGCGACACGCTTGCCTTGTCCTTCATTGATTTCGGCAATGACCACTTTGGCACCTTCAGCTGCAAGTGCTTTGGCATAGGCTTCGCCAATACCCTGTCCCGCTCCTGTGACGACAGCCACCTTTTCATCAAAGCGCATAGTGTTCTCCATCTTGAGTTCCTTTGGCGTTACGGTTCTTCTGTGCTGCGTGATTTCGTTTGAACCTTGTTTGCGCGTTCATGGAGTGGGAATGCCCACCACTTTGGTTTCTAGATATTCTTCGAATCCCTGAACGCCCATCTCGCGTCCGACCCCACTTTGCTTGTAACCTCCAAAAGGGGCATCGGGCGAGAACCACATCCCTCCGTTGACTCCGATGGTGCCGGTGCGGAGGCGATGGGCAACGGCCAAGGCGCGTTCTTGGGAGGCGCTGTTGACGGCGCCGGAAAGCCCGTAGATGGAGTCGTTGGCAATGCGGACGGCATCGTCATCGTCCTCATAGGGAATGACGCAGAGCACCGGCCCGAAAATTTCTTCCCGGGCGATAGTCATGCTGTTATCCACGTCGGTGAAGAGAGTTGGCTCGACGAAGTATCCGCATTCCAAGTGTTTCGGGATGCCGCCGCCAAAGGCCAGGGTAGCGCCCTCTTGCTTGCCTTTTTCGATGTAGCGCAGTACGCGATTTTGTTGTGTGGCGTTGATCAAAGGTCCCATGCTGTTCTGCACGTCAGTGGGGTCGCCGTATTTGATGTTCTCAAAGGCGTCAATCAGTTTTTCGACACCTTCGCTGTAGCGCGAACGGGGTAGCAGCAGTCGTGTCTGCATGGCGCAGCCCTGACCCGCGTGAATGCACACCATGGTTGCGCTGGGGATCACTCGATCAAAATCAGCATCGTCGAGAATAATATTGGCTGATTTCCCGCCTAGTTCAAGGAAGACTTTTTTAATACCCGGTGCGGCCTTTGCCATGATTTGTGCACCGACAGTTGTTGATCCCGTAAAGGAAATGAGATCCACGCGCGGATCTTCGGCGAGGAGGGTTCCCATCTCGGCAGGATCGGATGAGGTGATGACGTTGAATACACCGGGCGGAATATCGGTGTGCTCTTGGGCGATGCGGCCTAAAAACGTTCCACACCAAGGAGTGTCAGGGGCGGGTTTCAAGATGACTGAGCACCCGGCACCCAGGGCCGGACCAATCTTGGCCAACTCAATTTGAAGCGGGTAATTCCAGGGGGTGATGGCGGCCACAACGCCTGCCGCCTCTTTCCATACGAGCCTGTCGCTCTTGAGCCCGAAGAAGTTGTGGGTTCCCAGGTTCTGTTCCCAGGGATAACTCTCCAACATGCTGGTGACCCAGCCCAAGTCATTGATGACGGAATCACATTGTGGACCATAGGTGAGTTGCAGTGGAGCACCTGCTTCGGCGATCACTTGCTGGCGCAGCAGTTCCTTCTCTTTGGTGAGTCCCTCCCTCAATTGTTCCAGGCACTTTTTTCGGAATTTGTGGTTGTGAGACCAACTCGTCTCATCGAAGGCTCGGCGGGCTGCCGCAATGGCACGTTCCGTCTCTTCGCGCCCCCCATCGGCAACTTGCCCGATAATTTCCTCTGTGGCGGGATTGATATTGGGGAATTGCTTGCCAGAATTGGCGTCGACGAGTTGACCGTCGATGTACATTCGTGATTCGCCGTGGACGGCATCGGGCATTGCGAAACCCTCTCTGCGTTAAAGATCTATCGGTTGTCGCTCTTGCAAACCATAAACCAGAGCCATCAAGGTTCGACACACTTCGGTACCAGGCAGAGGGAGACCGATTTCGCGAGCGTAATCCAAGGTAACCCCCAAATCTTTTTCGGCGAGTTCTACGAAGGCTTGTAAGTTTTGCAGAAATCCCGGGTCTTTGTTTGTTTCCGCGGCTTTGCGCAAGGCGAGGATCAGCCCCATTTGCGGTGTAAAGTTCCCATTGCTCTCAGTCACCTCACGCATCTTGAGTTCGTCCAACCCTGCTTTCTGAGCGAGCATGCTGGCTTCAACGGCGGACAGGAAGCCCATGTAGGTCATCAAGTTATTGCAGAGCTTGGCCACGGCTCCCTTTCCCGTTTCGCCGGCCCTTACAATACGGTTGCCCGAGGTTTCAAAGATGGCTTGAACGCGATCAATGATCTCGTCTGGCCCACCGACCATGTAGCAGAGGGCTTTGGCATTGGCGCCAGGGGCTCCGCCGGTAATCGGTGCGTCGATGACGTGAATATTTCGCTCTTGGGCAAGCGCCTGAATTTTTGTGATTGTTTTCGGGTGTACGGTGCTGTGAATCGAGAGAACAGAGTCAGGGGGCATATTCGCGATGAGCCCGCTTCCACCCAGGGCCACGCTTTCGACTTGTGCGTCATCGCGCACGCACACACCGACGAATTCACTGCGCGCGCCCAAGTCCGCCAGATTTTTGGCGATGGCTGCACCGGCCTTCTCGAGCACGGCCAGGGGTTCGGGAGCGACGTCGAATACCATGAGGTCGAAGACCGAGGCGATATGCAGGGCCATGGGTTTGCCAATATTACCCAGACCGACGAAGCCGACTTTTTCTGCCATGAGCGCCCCCCGTTTCCGAATCACGATATAGTAAAGTCCATTGTGTTGCTAAGGTTTTCCAGATCCTTGTTCGCAGGAAAGAGCTGAATCAAGCCGCGGGGTGTGGTACAGAGTGCAGTCTAACCGGGCGGCCATGCGACGAGAGTCGCTCAGATTGTTGAAAGCACTGTGAGGAACTGTGAGGAGAGTAAGCATGAAAGTAATTGCCAACATGCATATATGTGAGGCCAACGCCAGGTGCGTGGAAGAGGCGCCAGAAGTGTTCAACGTCGATGACGACGACGAAATGACGGTTCTCCAAGAAACCATTACCGATCCTGAGCTTCAGGAAAAAGTGCGAAGAGCTGTGGCGCGCTGCCCACGGGCCGCGCTTAGCATTGAAGAATAGGGCGGACCTCATGGAGCACCCCAGAGCGATTATCCCCGCAGAGGAAGCTGTCTACAACGCTGAGAAGATGGGAAAGGCCACCTTGTTCAAATCCGAACATATGATGGTGGGCTTGAATGCCTTTGAGCCCGGGCAAGAACACAAGCTGCACGCGCACAAAGACATGGACAAGATGTATCAAGTGATTGAAGGATCCGGTCTGTTTCTGTTAGAAGACCGAGAAGTCGCCATGGAAGCGGGTGTGTTGTTAGTGGCGCCTGCAGATGTTCCTCACGGCATTCGCAATACGGGAAGCGATAGGCTGCTGGTATTGGTGGTACTTTCGCCAGCGCCTTAGATCACCAGTGCCTTAGATCACCAGTGCCTTGGATCTGAGATCAAGAGTCGGTTGACTCGCTTGGCTCTACGATATCAAACTTAACTGGAAGATGAGTCCAGCCGCGCAGAATGTTTCCCAGCGCGCGCGTGGGTTCGCCCGACAGTTGCATGTTGCGCGTGCGGCGCAGCAAGGTTTCCATGCCGATGCGACCCTCGATGCGGGAAAGATGTGCACCGATGCAGAAATGGTTTCCCGATCCCAAGCCCAGGTGTTCCTCAATGTCTCGGTGGATATCGAATTGATTTGCGTTGGGGAAAATATTCTCGTCGCGATTGGCTGCACCCACACAACACAGAACTGTCTTGTCTTTGGGAATCGTGACGCCCGCGACTTCAACGTCCCGAGTCGTAGCTCGGTATACGGCCTGGATGGGGCTGTTCCAACGCAACACCTCTTCAACCATATTGGGAATCAAGCTGAAGTCATTTTCGAGTTCTGCGCGTTGCTCGGGGTGTTCCATAAGCGAAAGTGTCGCGTTGCAAAGCAAGTTGGCCGTGGTCTCATGGCCCGCGATGAGCAGTAGCGTGCAGGTTTGAACGATGACGCCGTCATCCATCATCGCTTCCGGGTCATCATCGGGATTTTTTTCAATCAAGAGGCTGATGAGATCGTCGCCACCGGGATTCGCTCGGCGCATTGCGACTTGCTCGGCAAAGAAGGCGGCTAATTGGAGGCAGCCCATTTGCACTTCTTGTGTGAGCGGTGCGCCGCTGAAAATACCGACCGCCTGGTCCGACCACCTTCGAAACTCCTGTCGACGTTCGTAGGGCACGCCCAGCATCTCGGCGATGATGATCAGAGGCAGCGAGTAGGCGTAGTCGTGTGCGAGGTCAGCCGAGCCGCCTTTTTGGGCTTCGATGAGATCGTCGAGGAGATCATCGGCAAAGCCCTGAACCTTGCTGGTCCAGGCTTCAATGCGTTTTGGTGTAAAACGCTTGGCAAGGAAGCGGCGCATGACGGTGTGGTCCGGTGGATCCGAGGTGGCCATGTTTCGAGTCGTCTCCAATTGCGCTGCAAACTCATCCATGGAGACATCGCTCTTTCCATCAGAACGACCCAGGCCATGGGAGTGGATGCGTCCCATGGCGACGGAGGAAAAGTCTTCGTGGGTGCGAAGCGCGCTGCGCACGTCATCAAAGCGAGTTAGCACGTAGATGTCATCGTCGGCCACATGGTAGACCGGGGCTTTCTCACGCAGAAGGTCATAGGTGGGAAAGGGGTCCTTTAGCACCTCGGGTGATGTGAGGTTGACGTCGATGGGGTTCTTCATTGCTCTGACTCCTGTCTTTCCACGATAGGGTTCGGCCGCCAAATCTATGCGTTGGCATATGCGATTCATCTATTCGTGTCAGCTAGAGATTGAGTTCGAGTTTTGCTGCTTCCGACATCAGGTCATCGGACCACGGTGGGTCCCAGACCAGTTCAACGATCGCTTTGCTCACTCCGTCGACCTGACGCGTACACGCTTCGACTTCAGCGACGAGTATGTCTGCAACAGGGCAACCGGGTGCAGTAAGCGTCATTTGAATCACGACGCTGCTTCCCTCGTTGCTTCCCTTGCTACGTTCGGGGTTGCCCTCTTCCTCTATGTCGATCTGATAAATCAAACCCAAGTCATACACGTTGACGGGGATCTCGGGATCATAGACGGTGCGAATCGCCTTGACAATTTGATCGCGCAAAGAAGTGTCATCGCAAGGACTAACAGTAGATGCGGGTATCGACTTGGTCTCAGGCCCTTTGCTTTCTGCCGCTGGCTCCCGGTCTTGGAGTTGAATTAATTGCGAATTCATTGAGGCCATTACTCCGTACTCACATCCGCGTGTTCACCGGACAAGGCGGACTGTAAAGTGTGCCAGGCCAGTGTTGCGCACTTGACACGCATGGGAAATTCACGAACCCCGGAAAACACTGAGAGTTTCCCCAGTTGGTCATCAGAGGTTTCCTGATCAATGTTTGACGTCAGTAACTCATGGAATTGCTCAAAGATGGCGTTTGCCTGCTCGACAGGCAGCCCTTTCAATCGCTGGGTCATCATGGAAGCCGAAGCGGTTGAGATGGCACAGCCGGAGCCTTCGAAACTGATGTCCTCAATGACGTCATCAACGACGTGGAGGTAGACGGTAAGCTTGTCACCGCATAGGGGGTTGATCCCATTGGCAAAGTTGTCCACGGGATCGGGCATGCGGAAATTTCTTGGATTCTTGCTGTGCTCCAAGATGACCTCTTGATACAGGGCGCGCAGATCTGACATTAAGAGAATACCTCCATGGCGTGCTGGATGGTTTGGACCAGCATGTCGACATCCTCAAAATTGTTGTAGAGGCCGAAAGACGCGCGGGCCGTGGCGGGCACACCGAAGTGTTCCATCACCGGTTGTGCGCAGTGATGTCCGGCGCGAATAGCGACACCGTCCATATCAAAAATGGTTCCCAGGTCATGGGGGTGAATGCCCTCCACGGCAAAGGAAATCACCCCAGCTTTTTCCTTGGCCGTGCCGATAATGGTGACTTGGGGAATCTCTTCCAACTTTTCTGTGGCATAGGAGAGCAGCGCTGCTTCGTGAGCCGCAATGCGGTCCATACCGATGCCTTGCAGGTACTCCAGCGCGGCGCCCAGGCCGATGACGCCTGCGATGTTCGGAGTCCCCGCCTCAAACTTATGCGGGATCTCGTTGTACTCTGTTTTTTCAAAAGTTACGGAGAGGATCATGTCACCACCGCCTTGGTAGGGCGGCATGGCCTCCAACAGTGCGGCCTTTCCATACAAAACGCCGATACCTGTTGGGCCATAAACTTTATGTCCCGAGAAGGTGTAGAAATCTACGTCCAAGGCCTGCACATCGATGGGCATGTGGGGCGCGGCCTGGGCGCCATCCAGGAGGACGGGAATATTTTGTGCATGCGCCAATTCAATGATCTCGCGCACGGGGTTGATGGTGCCCAAGGCATTGGAGACATGGCTAACGGCCACCAACTTGGTACGGGCGTTGATGAGTTCGGCAAAGTTTTCCAAGAGCAGGGTGCCGGTGTCATCCATGAGGCCCACGACCAGCTTGGCGCCTGTTTGCTCGCAGAGAATTTGCCAGGGAACGATGTTGGAATGGTGCTCCATCTCCGTAATGAGAATCTCATCCCCGGGTCCCAGGGCCGAGCGACCGTAGGTTTGTGCCACCAAGTTGATGGCTTCCGTGGTTCCCCGCGTAAAGATGAGTTCACGAGCTTCCGCAGCGCCAATAAAATCGCGCACGGTGTTGCGCGCGTGCTCGAAGGCCTCCGTGGCGTCTTGGCTCAATTTGTAAACACCGCGGTGGATGTTGGCGTATCCCGTTTCGTAGAAACCCGAGAGGCTATCGATGACCACCTGCGGCTTCTGTGCGCTGGCCGCACTGTCCAGATACACCAAGGGCTTGTCGTGCATCTTCTGCTCAAGAATGGGGAAGTCGGCGCGCAGGCTTTCTGAGATCAAGGCTTGGGGGTGTGGAGTCGTCATGCCACTGCCTCCACGGCGTCTTCGCCGAGTTTCTCGCGCAACAGCTGCAACACGTGCTCGCGCAAACTCTCCAACTCAATATTGTCAGCGATCTCTCGCGCGAAGGCCTCGGTCAACAAAACCCGCGCCGTTTCGGGGGAGATGCCGCGAGAGCGCAAATAGAAGAGAGCTTCTTCGTTCAGACTACCCGTCGTTGCGCCGTGTGAGCACTTCACGTCATCCGCATAGATCTCAAGCTGTGGGCGCGAGTCGGACTCGGCACGATCCGACAGTAGCAGCGAGCGATTGGACTGCTCGGCAAAGGTCTTCTGGGCATCGGGCTGCACAATCACCTTGCCTGAAAAAATAGAGCGTGATTCATCGTCCAGGACGGCTTTGAAAATCTGGCTGCTCGTACACTCGGGAACGGCGTGATCGACGATGACGTTATTGTCGACGTGCTGTTTTTGCTGTAGCAGGCAAAGTCCGTTGACTTCACAAGAGGCTTCCGGCCCGGCGAGCTTCACCGTCAAGTCATTGCGCGTCAGGGCTCCACCGAGGCTGAAGGTGGTGAGCGCGTAGCGACTTTGCTCTGCAAGTCGGGCTTGGAGTGTGGAGACTTGGAGGTTTTGCCGGTTTGTGTTTTGCAGACGAACATGCGTGAGGGAAGCGCCTTCATCCACAACGACTTCACTAACCGTATTCAGGAAACTTTCGGCCTCGCCAAGATTGATCGTGCTTTCGACAACGGTCGCGCGGCTATTGCTTCCAGCGAGGATCAAGAGGCGTGGATAACTGGCCAGGGACAGATCGCTTTTTTTGCTGGCGCTGATCAGAGAAACGATGCAGATAGGCGCATCGATGCAAGCACTTTCGTCGATTTCAATGACGGCACCGTCTTTCAAAAATGCCGTATTCAGTGCAGCAAAAGCCAATTCATTGGAATTGGCATAGCGACAAAGATGAGCTTCGACACGTGGGTCTGATTCCTCCAGGGCCTCAGCCAGGCTTAGCAAGCGCAAGCCCTTGATGTTGGCTCCAAGATCCGAGAGCGCAGGTGAAAAACTGCCGTTGACGAGTACGACTCTGGGCCCGGAGACTTCGCCCAAAGCAGAGCGAAGGGCAGATCGCAGGATTTCGGGTTCATCCAGGTTGGCGGGTTGCGCGCTATAAGCGAAATGTCCTTGACTGACGCTTGAGATATTGGTCCAACGCCATTCCTCGTGCTTTGTCGATGGGAATCCCAGTTGATCAAAGCGCTCGGCGGCAAATTCGCGCAAGGTGCCCACCCAAGCGGGTTGGGTTCCCGCCTGTTGATCATCAAATTTCTCGATCTCGTTTAAAAAGTGCCCCATGGCATTACCCGTGCTCACGCTGCCGGCTCCTTCTCAAGCCAGCTGTAACCCTTCTCTTCCAATTCGAGGGCGAGTTCCTTGCCACCCGAACGAACGATGCGTCCTTCAGAAAGAACGTGAATAAAGTCCGGCTGGATGTAGTCCAAGAGCCGCTGGTAGTGGGTGATCAAAATCATGGAGCGCTCGGGACTGCGCAGGGAGTTGATGCCCTTGGCGATGACGCGCAGGGCATCGATATCGAGTCCGGAATCCACTTCGTCCAGAATGGCCAACTTGGGTTCGAGCACCGCCATCTGGAAAATTTCGTTGCGTTTTTTCTCGCCGCCCGAAAAGCCTTCGTTCACGTTGCGGTTGGCCAGTTTCTCATCGAGTTCCACGAGTTCGCGCTTTTCTTTGGCCAGGTCCAGAAAGTCGATGGCGTCCAAAGCTTCGAGGCCGTGGTGTTCTCTCTTTGCATTCAGGGCGGCTTTCAGGAAGTAGGTATTGTTGACGCCCGGAATCTCAACGGGATACTGGAAGCTCAAGAAGATGCCTTCGCGCGCGCGAATCTCCGGAGGCATTTCCAAGAGGTTCTTGCCCTCAAAGCTCAGTGAGCCCTGGGTGACTTCATAACCATCGCGACCGGTGATCACATTGGAGAGCGTGCTTTTGCCGGAGCCATTGGGGCCCATGATGGCGTGCACTTCGCCTGGGTTTACCGTAAGGCTGAGCCCATTTAGAATTTCACTTCCGCCGACTGTTGCATGTACGTCTTTAATCTCAAGCATTGTGTTGCCTTTGCCTCGCGGCGATTTTTTCGCGCGCGTTAAGTTGTTTTTGTCGAGTTGCAGTTTATCCGACGGCGCCTTCCAAACTGACACCGAGCAGTGCTTGCGCCTCGACGGCAAATTCCATGGGGAGTTCCTTGAGGACCTCCTTGCAAAATCCATTGACGATCATGGAGACCGAGTCTTCTTGGGAGAGCCCGCGTTGCTGGCAATAGAAGAGCTGATCTTCACTGATCTTCGAAGTCGACGCTTCGTGCTCGACTACTGAAGAGGGGTTCTTGACTTCAATGTACGGGAAGGTGTGTGCACCACACTGATCGCCCAAGAGCAGGGAATCGCATTGTGAGTAGTTGCGCGCGCCCGTGGCACCGCGCTGAATCTTGACCAAGCCACGATAGGCTTGTTCTGATTTCCCTGAGGAGATGCCTTTGGAAATAATGTGGCTCTTGGTGTTCTTCCCGATGTGGATCATTTTAGATCCGGTATCGGCCTGCTGATGGTTTGCCGTCATGGCTACGGAGTAGAATTCACCGACGGAGTCATCGCCCTGCAAAATGCAACTGGGGTACTTCCAGGTAATGGCCGAGCCCGTTTCCACCTGAGTCCAGGAGATTTTCGCGCGATTCATGCACTTGCCGCGCTTGGTCACAAAATTGTAAATGCCGCCGACGCCGTCTTTGTTACCGGGGTACCAATTTTGCACCGTCGAGTATTTGATCTGCGCGCCATCCAAGGCGACGAGTTCCACCACGGCGGCATGGAGTTGATTCTCATCACGCATGGGCGCCGTGCAACCTTCCAAGTAACTCACATAGGCGTCTTCGTCGGCAACGAGCAAGGTGCGTTCAAACTGTCCCACCGTCGCAGCATTGATGCGGAAATACGTGGACAGTTCCATGGGGCAACGCACGCCTTTGGGGATGTAACAGAAAGAACCATCGCTGAAGACGGCCGAGTTCAAGGCGGCAAAAAAGTTATCACCTTGGGGTACCACGGAGCCCAGGTACTTGCGGATCAAATCGGGGTGCTCTTTTACGGAATCGGAAAAGGACCCGAAGATGATGCCCTTTTTCGAAAGCTCATCTTTGAAGGTGGTGGCCACGGAGACGGAATCAAACACGGCGTCCACAGCAATGCCGGCCAAGGCCGCACGCTCGTGTAGAGGGATGCCGAGCTTCTCGTAGGTCGCTAATAGCTCGGGGTCGACTTCGTCCAAACTCTTGGGTCCGTCCTCAGGAGACTTCGGTGCCGAGTAGTAACTGACGCCTTGGTAATCAATGGGGGGGTAACCCACGTGAGCCCAAGTGGGCTCTTCCATCTTCAGCCAGTGGCGATAAGCCTTCATGCGCCAATCGAGCAGCCAGGCGGGCTCTTCTTTTTTTGCGGAGATGAAGGCGACGGTCTCTTCGTTGAGTCCCGGTGGCAAGGTGTCGGCTTCGATATCGGAAACGAAGCCGTACTTGTAATCACTGTCCGCCAGTTCTTGTAACGCGCGGTTTTCATCAGACATGGTTTTACTCTTTTGTGCTCAGTGTGCCGGAGCAGAGGGTGAGAGGATTTGTACCAAGGAACTCGACGATTCCCGAATCATCTCGGTGAGCGGCATGTTCTGCAGTGCTCCATAGATGACACGATTGATTTTCTGCCAGTTGGCGCTTACCCCGCAGTAGGGCTCTTGTTCGCACAGCCCTTCGTGGCCGATGCATTCCGTCATTTCGATGGGGCCTTCCACGGCAGAGATGATTTCGGCGATGGAAATCTCACGCGCGTCGCGCGCCAGGCTGTAGCCACCTTTGATGCCACGGTGTGAATTCAGCAATTCACCGTGTGTAAGCGCTTTGAGCAATTTACTGACTGTGGGCAGGGGAACGTGGGTTTGTTCAGAGAGTGCGCGGGCGGAGTGCAGCGCACCGTCGTCGCCGCGAGCGATCTGCGCCAGGAGAACGATGGCGTAATCGGCGTTCTTGGTAATTCGGATCATCCTGAAAGCCCTCCCTGCTCTTACTCAAAACCCAAGCTTTTTTAGGTTTGTGTACGCTGGGTATTATATCGGACCAATCCAGTCCTGTAAATATCGGACCAAAACAGTACGAATTAAAGTAAAGACAGAAAGGAGTCGCCCCTGGGGGATATAAACAGGTGGCTAGCGTTCGATGTCGCTAAAGCGGGCCAAGGGCCGCAATACGCCAAGATTGTCGTGGTGCCAATCCATGGGCGGGGAGTGCATGCGGCCCGGGAGGCAGAGGCGCGAAGCGCCGAGCTGGCTGAGCAAGGTAGATAACTCTACGAAATTGCTACTAAAACCAGGGATGGCCACCGCGGCCAGGCCAGGGGACAGCGGTTTGAGAGCGCTGTACAACTCCGTGGGCGATTCGACGGGATGGATGCGAATAAAACGGTGCATGGGGGCGGGGCGGAAGGTGGCGTCTGCCTCGCGCACCACCGTCCAATCCGTTCCGCTGCTAGCAATCAGGCGGGTTCGGCCCCGACCGGCGCCTCGCATTTCGGCGTCACTGCGCTGTTCCTGAATTCGAGCGGCGACATCGGCCGTAACCACGGTTCGAGGCCAGCGCTCTTGTGCCTTGGTCAAGGCTTCGCCCAAGGCCGTCGCGAGTTCATCCACATGCTCGACGGCCGGACCGACCACATACACCGCCAGGGGCGAGAGACAGCCCAGTTGATCCCACAGCGCAATGTCCACGGCCAACTTGCGCGCCGCCTCTTCGATCCGCGGACCCGTGCGCAGCGCTTCGCTTTCGAGCACTGCGATGGAAAAGCGAAAGCCGTATCCCACGAAACGCTGGCGCGGTGACAAGAAATTGGTGATGGACTTAATGGTGTCGTTGGAGCCGGTGGCAACAACGCAGGGGGCACGCAATAACGCCTCTGTGGCGACCTGATCTTCGCTGGAAAATTGAGTAACCGCGACGCATTCGCCCAACTGAGGATCGACCTCGGCGATAATCTCGGCGACAAGGCCCGGTGTCACCGTGTCGTGGCGTGAACATTTCACCAGCACAGGAGTGCGCACCATTAGAGGGACCAGCATGGAGAGCATGGCGGGCATGGGGATGCAACCGCCGAGGATCAATGCGCTGGAGTCAAAACCAACCACATTGGGTGTGGAAAACGGGTCGTCGAGAATACTCATGCGACCCAGTTCGGTTTCGACCAGGTTGATCCAAGCCTCTTTAGACCAGCGCTGCAGTGCCAGGCGCATGGCGTCGCTCACCATTTGAGGATGGCTGCCCGTGAGTTGGCAATATTCTTTTTCGAGAATTCGACGTTGAGGCGAGGCCGGGTCGCGGAAGCGCTCGAGCACTTCGCCCAGCTTTTCGCCCACATCCTTCATCTTGCGATTGCGTAGCGCGGCCCCTGCACCACTAAGACGCATGAGCTTTTTTCGGACTTCGATGGAAGCTTCAGTGGTAGCTATTTCTGACACGTTCCAATCTCCGCTGTCGCAAATGTCACGCTGGATCCGATAACAATAAATCTGCCCCGATGGAGCAACCGCGCGTCTCTGCATCGGTTATTCGGCCCAGTACTTCGAAACCTTGACCTCGTGTTCTCCCCAAATCAGCTGTCTGAAGGGCTAACACGCTTCCTGTGTTGGCGAGATCATAGATCACAATCAAGCCAGGTTCTCCAGGAGCGGCTTCCTCCAGGGTCTCGGGGTCAATGAGTCGAACCCGTACCCAAGGAGGTGAAAGCTTGCAGGTGGGATCCTCGGGATGCAAGAGGTTTGAGTCGTAAAATTGGCTCCCGCATTCCGTCATTCCATATTGATTCAGGATCTGGCCTGGAGGCAATCCGAGTTTCTGGCTGAGTTCACGGACGAGTTCTTCTCGCGGCAATTGACGCGAGCGCCCCTTGTAGCCGCCTGTTTCTAATAGTCGTGACTTCGCTGGCAAGGCAAATATTTTCGAGGACGCGGACATGGCATCCAATAGATGAACAAAGGCGAAGGAGGTTCCGCAAAGCAAAAGCGGGATGTCTTTGGCAATAGCCGCTTCTATTTCGGCATAGAGGGTCTCGATATCCAGTTGCCCTCCGTGGATGTCGAAGCCGCTCCGGGTATCTCCCCAGTGGCGCAAGGCGGAGCCGAACATATGAGAAAGCGAAGAGTGGGGCGCTTCGTCCGGCGAGGGCGCCAGGATGCGTGTGCGGATCGACCCGCCCAAGGCTTGAAGGTCCGGAAGGATGTGGCGCTGAAAGCTAGCGCGTAGGGAGGCTTCATAAAGTTCCAAGGTGTCCAGGTAGAGCGTTCCCACTTGCGGAGTCGTTGTTCCGCTGGTGACAAAGTGGTGCCGCGTGCTGGCTTCATCAAAACAACGCAGTGCAAATTCCTTAAAGGCAGTGCTGGGGACGGCGGGAATGTCTTGCCAGCGAGTCGCCTTCTCGGGTTCCATATCGCGCGACTGACACAATTGACGGTAAGGTGTGCAGTGCTCGTATTGAAATGCGAAGAGATCCAATGCGAGTTGCTCGAAGCGTTCGTCGTTTTCATTCCAGTCTTCTTCTTGCATCCACTCAAGCACGCGAGTGTCGAGGGGCTCACGCTTGGGATCCCCGGTGTTGTGAGATTGGACTTCGCTGACTTCTCTTTCAGTCTCTTGATTTGTCATGAGATGCACTGCACAAGCAGATCCAAAGCATGGAATAGGAGATCGCGCTCAATGCTGAGCGGGGGCGTAATGCCGATGCACTGATTTCCATCGCCTGAAGCCAGGAGGATGACACCTTTTTGCAAGACTTCGTCGCAAGCGGTCACGGCGCGCTGTCCGCTGTCGCACTCGATGCCCAGCATGAGTCCGCGTCCGCGGATGTCGACAATGCCGGGGTGTGTCGACAAGGACTCTTTCAGATAAGCCAGGGCTTCCGCACCCAGTTGAGCCGAGCGCTCGACGAGTCCTTGTTCGTCAATGATACGCAGTGCCGCCAGTGCAGCAGCGCATCCAGGGGGATGACCGATGAAGGTTTGGGTGTGCATGGCCTCGCCGCGGGATTTCGGCCAGTGATCCATGACCTCGGTTTTTCCCATGCAGGCAGAGATGGGCATGCCCGAGGCAAGTCCCTTTCCGACGCATAGTAAATCAGGAACGACGTCCTCGTGTTCACAGGCGAAGAAGCGTCCCGTGCGTCCGCAGCCGGTGTAGATTTCGTCGACGATCAAGAGAAGGCCTTGGGCGTCGCAAAACTCACGTAGCTCGCGCAGGAAACCTGGTGGAGGAACGCGCTCTCCACCACGCCCTTGAATGGGTTCGACAATAACGGCAGCGATGGGATCGGTGGACTCCTGTACTTTGCGACGAACATCTTGAATGTCACCGAAGCGTGCAAATCGAGTGTGTCGAGGAAGACGTTTCAAGAAGGGGCTGCGAAAGTGCGGGCGCCAGGTGACATCTAGAGCGCCCAGGGAAAGTCCGTGGTAGGCACCTTGGAAGGCGAGAATGCCGGGTCTCCCGCTGGCCAGCAGGGCCGTTTTGATAGCGGTCTCAACCGCATCCGAACCAGAGCTACTCAACACCCCTTTGGCGGCGGCAGCGCCCGGAAAACGCCTGGCCAACTCTTCCAGTAATTCTACTTTGGAGGCGGAGGGGTAGACATCACCCATGGCGTGCAGAAGTTCACTCGATTGATCGGCCATGGCTTGCACGACTTGGGGATGTGAGTGACCTGTGGCTGCAACGCCAAAGGCTGCGCCCAGATCGACAAAACGATTTCCGTCCACATCCCAAATATTGGATCCAAGTGCGCGTTGAATGAAAATCGGAGGGATGGGTTCGACGCAAGTCACGTTGGGATTTTCCACCGCGGTGAGGCGCTGGGTCAGGGCGAGGGATTGGGGCCCTGGGATGCTCGTTCGCAGCTCTGGGAGTTGATCGCCGGGTGTCGTGGCCTTGTTTCTACTCATGTCAGGGAGACAGTAGCGACCTTCACCGTGTCTGTGGGCAGCGAGCGGAAAATTTCAGCATCGCCCCCCCGTAACATGGGCTATAAGGTCTGACCATGTCCGATTCGACGTCCTCTCTCATTTCAGAACGAAATGTCATCCGCCTGCGCGCAGCCAAGCTTTCGCTGGTCGTGGGTTTGTTGATCTGTTTGGGAAAGTTTCTGGCCTTTGGGATCACGGGCTCAAGTGCGGTGCTTTCCGATGCCTTGGAATCCATTGTGAATGTCGTGGCCTCCAGCCTCATGCTCGTCAGCATTGTGTTCGCGGCTCAGCCTGCAGACGAAGATCATCCCTATGGTCACGGCAAGGTCGAATTTGTCTCCGCCGGCGTGGAGGGCACCCTGATCTTTTTGGCGGGGCTGTTGATCTTGGGCCAGGCTTTTCGCGAAATCTGGCTGGGCCCACAGGTCGATAATATTGGAATGGGTTTGTGGCTGGTTGCCGGAGTCACCCTCCTCAACGCTTGGTTGGGCTGGCACTTGATTCGAGTGGGTCGCAACACGCACTCCCCAGCACTGGAAGCCGATGGGCATCATCTGCTGACCGATGTAGTGACCAGTGTCGGTGTGCTTGTCGGGTTGGGCCTCGTGGGTTTGACCGGCCTGATGATTCTCGATCCTTTAGTGGCCATCGTGCTGGCCGCTTATATTCTATATACAGGCGGCAAGCTGTTCCGCAAAGCCCTGGGCGGTTTGTTGGACGAAGCCGATCCAGCCTTGTTAAAACACATCACCGACACGCTGGAAGAAAATCGAGAGCCCTGGTTCATCGGCGCACACAGCCTGCGCGTGCGTCGCTCCGGGAGTCATTACCACACCGATTTACATGTCGAAGTGCCGCGTTATCTCGACGCCGACCGCCTGCACGATATCCACGACGAACTGTCCGCTCAAATTTCTGAGGCAACGGATTCCTCGGCGGAAGCCATTGTTCACTTTGATCCCTGTCGCCCGCGCCAGTGCCGTCGATGCGTGATGGATCCCTGTCCCAAACGGCAGTTCCCTTTGGAGTGTCAAAACCCGCTGAGTTTTAGCGAGGTGACGAGAGAAGATGAAAATCTCGAAACGGGTGTTCCTGTGAACACCTCTTTAGAATGAGCTCTCGGGAACGGCATGCACGGGTGCAAGTTTTTGTCGCCATGGGCTCCAATCTGGGAGATCGCCGAGGACACCTGAAATCTGCTGTTTCCCGCTTCTTCCAACACAGCATGATTTGGAACCTGGCGCTTTCCAGCGTGTATGAAACAGAGCCTTTGGGCGAGGGGTCGCAGGGGCTGTATTTCAATGCGGTGATGCGCTTGGATACAGTCCTCTCTCCAAGAGAGTTGTTGGAACTGTGCTTGGATGAAGAAAAGCAGCGGGGTCGTCAGCGGAGCGAAGAGCATTATGCGGCTCGGAGCTTGGATCTAGACCTGCTTTTATATGGAAGCGAAATCATCGCTGAAGAAGATCTCATCGTTCCGCACCCCCGCATGTTGGAACGTGCCTTTGTGCTGGAGCCACTGGCTGAATTGGCTCCTCAACTGCTGCACCCCTTAACGGGAACGAGTATTGGAGAATTGGCCGCAGCCGTACACGATTCGGCACGGGTGCGACGGACGCCAATTCGCTTCCACTAATCTTAAGTTGCTAGATCAAGAATAGTGAAAATCCACTTGGTATTGCGCCGCACCTAGAGCTCACTTATGCTTTCTTCACTGAGGAAACTTGTAAATGGCTAATTCTATTGATGACAAAGACTTGCTTGAGACCGTACGCTCCGGGAACCTGGAGCGTTTGGATGCGCATGAAATCCTTACCTGGGCGATTAAGAATTATGGTTCTCGCATGGCGCTTTCCTGCTCCTTCGGTGGGATGACCGGCCAGGTGCTCATCGACATGGCCTATCGCATTAATCGCAAGACGCGCGTATTGGTGCTTGATACCGGGCGTTTGCCTCAGGAGACCTACGAACTCATCGATCGCGTGCGCGACCGGTACGATATGCAGGTCGAGGTGTTGGTTCCCGAGACCGAATCACTGGAACTCTTCGTTCGACAACACGGTATGAATTCCTTTTACGAGTCGGTGGAAAATCGGAAGGAGTGCTGCAATCTGCGCAAAGTAGAGCCCCTCAATCGGGCCCTGGCCAAATTGGATGCCTGGGTTTCCGGGTTGCGTCGAGATCAAGGCGAAACACGCACCGACCTGCGCAAAGTGGAGATCGACAACGCCCACGGCGGCATCGTCAAGGTGAACCCCTTGATTGATTGGACCCAAGAGCAAGTCGACGACTACATCAAAGAGTTCAATGTGCCCGTCAACCGCTTGCACAATAAGGGCTACCCCTCAGTGGGCTGTGCGCCTTGCTCGCGCGCCATCGGACCGGGGGATGATGTCCGCGCTGGCCGCTGGTGGTGGGAAGATCCCGATACCAAAGAGTGCGGCATTCACGTCGGCGAACAGTTTGACGGTTCGGGCATCTAGCCAGACATTCGCCTGTTGACGTGCGACAGTGTATCCAAGGCGCTCTTTCGCCTCTCTTCCGCAATGCGGCTACAATGAGTCCATTCATCAGGTGGGGTTGCGTAGCGCCCTTAGGGCTCGAGCATTGCATGTGGGGAGAAAGTTCGCGAGATGAAGCCAAAGAAAATTTCTTTGACGCGCCTGTTGATTGGTAGCCTCGCGGTTTACGTTGCGCTGCTCTCCTTGTATTCGACCATCGGCCCCTTGGTGCTCATCTCAGAAGGTCCTGCACCGCCCATCAATGTCACCACCATTGCCGGTTATACCGTCGTGCAATCACACAGTGAAGACGCCAGGTTCGCGGGTGTCGAAGTCGGCGACCGCGTTTTGATGGTGGATGGAATTCCGGCCGAACACTGGTTCCGGAACTCGCGCAATAGCATGTTGATCCCAGGGATTCCCAACAGCTATTTCATTGAAAAGCGAGATGCCAGTCAAATCACCTTGGGTCTCTTCCCCGACGACATCAGCTGGCGTGGATTGCTGGCTTCCAAGTTGCGTGACACCGCCTCGGTCTTTACGGGATGTGTGTATCTCGCCATCGGGCTCTTTGTTTGGTTTATGCAGCGAGATAGGAGAGAGGCGTGGGCGTTTCTACTTTTCTGTTCCATGCTGGCCATGCAATTCTTCGTGGTTCGGGAAACCAGCATGGGCTGGTCCTACTTGCGCGCTTCTCTGAGTACACCCTTGGTCAGTGCCTCCATCTTTTATTTCTTCTCCCTGTTCCCGTCTGAACCCGCCTGGCTTCGTCGATATCCCGGTGTGCGCTCTGCGATTTGGGGCAGTGCTTTGTTCATCAGCGCGCTCGTCTTGTTTGAGGTCCGACTGGGTATCCCCATAGGCACCGTGAGTGAAGTGAGTTTTGATTTCTCTTGCCTGGTGTGCTCGGGCAGCGTGGCCATGCTGCTGGTGGAACGACGGGAGGTGAGAGATGCAAGAACCATCGATCTCATCGATGTCATCTTGCTCTCCACTGTCGTCGGGTTCTTGCCTTTGCTGTTGGCCCTGCTGGCACAAATCGTGCTGCGTACCTCATTCCCGTTGCCCTACACCCTGCTTTGGTTATTGGTTTTCCCGGTGGCGGTAGGCTACGCCATTTTGCGAAGGCAGAATCTGTTAGAGATTAGTGCCGAAGCCAGATCCCAAGCCACCTATGGTTTCATCAGCGTGTCGGTGACGCTGCTCGTGGCACTCCTCGTTACCTTCGCCAATGCCTCTGTGTCGGGTTTTGATTTCGGAACTCGCGCCTACTGGTATTCGGTGGGCTACTTGTTTCTGGCCATTATCATTTTCAACCCCGTACGCGCAAGGCTTCAGAGTTTTGTTGACCGCGTGTTCGACCGAGATCGAGCACGTTATCACAGGGCTGTGGGTGAGGTGGCCGATGCCATGGTGTCCATGCTCTCCATTCGGGAGATCGTGCAGCGCATTTTAATTGTAGTTACCGACACCATGGGTGTGCGCCGCGCCATGGTGTTAATGCTTGATGAGGAAAAACAATCTCTGATTGAGGCCGCTGCGCGCGGGGATTGGGACGAAGGAGAAGAGCTTGTCAGCATTCCTTCAGATCACGTCATCGAAAAATACTTGTGGGTACGCCGAGAACCCGTCTCCAATGCAGACTTCGAAAATGAAACAGACGAGGAAGTGAAAGCACAGTGTCGTGAACTCTTCGAGCACTTGGAAATTCAGCTTTTGGTGCCGATCTTGTTTGGAGCCGAATTGCTCGGTGTGATTGCGGTGGGGGAAAAGCTTTCCAAGGATCGCTTTGATCGCCATGACCGAGCACTGCTGGGCACCTTGGCCAATCAGAGTGCCATTGCCATTGAGAACGCAAAGGTCTTTGATGAGTTGGGCACGCTCAACGAAACCTTGGAAGCACGCGTTGAGGAGAGGACGGAAGAACTCAAAGCGGCACAATCTCAATTGATCCACAATGAGAAAATGGTTGGTTTGGGGCAGTTGGTAGCGGGGGTCGCGCATGAACTCAACAACCCCATCGGTTTTGTGCACGCCAACTTGCAGCTGATTGATGAACGCATTCAACGCTTGACCCAGTCGGACCCCAACAGCCCGCAGGCAGAACGCGCTCGGGAAGCCCTGACCAAACTCCTTAGTCGGAGTCGAGAAGGTACAGAGCGAGTCAAGAAAATTGTGGAGGATCTACGGACCTTTTCGCGCCTGGATCACGCCGAACTTTCCGAAGTCGATCTAAACCATTGCGTTGAGAGCACGGTGAGCTTGATGCGTCCCCGGTTGCGCGATGGGGTTGTTGTGGAAAAACATTATGGCGATCTTCCGCCTGTTCGCTGCTACTCCGGTCAGCTCAATCAGGTCTTTATGAATCTGCTGGTCAACGCCTGTGATGCTATCGATGGGGAAGGGGTGATCCGCATCGAGACGGAACAAACGGAAGAAGGCGTTCGTCTTCGCTTCAGTGATAGTGGCCCTGGCATCCCGGAAGAGATACGAAGTCGAATTTTTGAACCTTTCTTCACAACGAAAGAAGTTGGCAAGGGCACCGGTTTAGGGCTTTCGATTTCCCACGGCATTATCGAGAGGCACGGTGGGAAGATCAGTATTGAATCCATGGAAGGAGGCTCAGGTGTTGCCTTTGTCATTGAACTGCCCTTGGACGTTGCCGCTCAAGAGGAGCCAGTGTATGTGGAGCCATAGTCCGGGCCAGATTCCCCAAAGCAGACTGAACCCATGAGCCCACTCAAGCGAAATGAAATCGTTGCATTGGACAAGCGTTATCTATGGCACCCGTATACGGCCATGGACGACTATCGAAGAGATGTAGATCCCTTGGTGATTCAATCTGCGTCGGGATCGCGCCTGATGGACGTGGATGGAAGAAGTTACATCGATGCCAATTCCTCGTGGTGGGTGAGTACGCTCGGACACAATCACCCTCGCATTGTCGTTGCCTTGGAAAAGCAAGCCCAAGACATGTGCCATGTTGCCTTGGCAGGGATTGCACACGAAGGTGCTGCTCGTCTCGCGCAAAAAATGGTGGAAGCGACTCCAGAGTCACTGGACTATGTGTTTTTTAGCGACAACGGTTCCACTGCTGTGGAAGTCGCAATGAAGCTGGCGCTGCAGTACTGGGCTCAAAATGGAAGACCTGAACGACAACGTTTCGTCGCCTTGGAAGAAGCTTTCCACGGCGAAACTTTAGGTGTCACTGCTCTGTGTGGAGTAGGCACTTTCAGCAATCTATTCAAAGAAACGACCCTGGAATCCTTTCGCGTCAAACCTCCTGTTGAAGAGGGAAATCTCGATGCCTGTGTTGCTGAACTCGAGGAACTTTTCGATCAACAGGCGGATGTCATTGCGGCATTGGTATTAGAACCCATGGTTCAGGGTGCGGGCGGCATGCGGATTTACCCTGCTGAGTATTTGCGGGCCGCACGTGAGTTGTGTGATCGACACGATATTTTTTTAATCCTGGATGAAGTGTTTACGGGCTATGGGCGAACGGGTCCTATGTGGGCCGTCGAGCATACGCAAAGTGGGAAGGATGTGGTTCAGCCGGACATGTTGTGCAGTGCCAAGGGATTTTCAGGTGGCACCCTGCCCATGTCCGCCACCCTGGCCAGCTCTCGAATTTACGATGGCTTTCTCGGAGGACGGGAACGCGCCTTTTATTACGGCCATTCTTTTTGCGGAAACCCTTTGGGCTGTGCAGTGGCCCTGGAGACCCTGTGTATTTTTGAAGAAGAGAAGATTCTCCAAAGAGCCGTGGCCAAAATCGAAAAGATTGCTCGTGCCTTTGGGCGCTTTACTGAACTTCCCGGTGTTGCCAGAACGCGCTCGCTGGGCATGATCGGTGCCTTGAATCTGGCAGGCGATTCAGGCTACCTGGCCCGAGCGGGTTGGGAAGTGTACGAAGAGGCGCGCAAACGAGGGGCTTATCTGCGTCCCATGGGAGACTTGGTGTACATCACACCTGCGCTGACCATCCCCGATGCGGATCTGGATGAACTGTTGGGAATTCTGGAAGAAAGTGTTCGCGCGATTGCCTAAGCGCCTTTTCCCAAGCGCCTTTCTCTAAACGCCTTTGCGGGATCGGTACAAGGTGCTCTCAACGGCGGAAGCCATTTCCTTTGCGTTGAGTTTCTCATCCAGAAAAGTGTTGACGCGCTTCGCTACTTTTAGTGGGTCCTCGATGGCATCGGCATACTCGACAGAGAGCACTTCGAAACTCGGTTGTTCGCCGAGCCAGTTGTCTACAATTTTGATGAGGCTCGGGAAAGCACTGCGTAGGGTTTCGTGATCGGAGGAGGTGAGTGTCGGATGCAGTCTATCCATCATGCGTTGATGGGATTGCACGACTTCATCCAGATCGCGACGCATGATAATTATTTTGTAGCGTCCCTCGATGGGCAGGTGGCGCAGCAAGGGCGAGATGATCTTGACACATTTACCCGCGGCCTCTTCCAAGCACCGGGTATCCGACGACACGGATTTCACTGGCATGTATTCGTAGTAGCCCTTGGGGTTGCTTTCGTCGCTGGGACGCAACTCATCGACCAGAGCAGGAAGGCCTCCGGCTTCGAGCATTTGCATCATCATGGAGGTACCCGTACGCGGGAAGCCCGAAACAATGACGAGGGGTTCGCGCGTCGAAGCGCTCATGATTTTGTGTTCCTCTGCTCATTGACACCGATTCGAAACAGCCGATCCAGTGTGACGCGGCGCAAGAGATCCGAGGCGCTGGCTGGATGGGCTTCGGACAGCACGGTGAAGCCGAGGCTCGTTCCCTCGGCGGCCTTGGCAATGCAGTCAGGCAGCGTTTCGACATCTCCCAAAGGCAATTTCTCGGCCACTGCAACTTTGTTGGCCAGCGCGATGAAGGCAAAAAAGAAGGCGCTGCGTTCCGCCTCGTTCAAAAGCCCCGCGGCGCGGAAGATGGCGTACTCGCTGCCATCGGATCGAAGGGGCATGGGCGGAGCCCACACAGGCAATTTCCAGGCTTCCACATCCAAGGCGTTGATTTCTTCAGGCAGGGTCGTGCGCTCCTCGGTTTTGAGGTGGCCGTAGATAGACATGGACGTTTCCCAATCGGGGAAGCCCAGATCTTCCAGTCGTCCTTGACGCCAACGCAAAGAAAACTCTTCATTCTCGGTCGGGAGTTCGTGAATGACGGCTTGCATGAGGCGGAAGTACAGCCAGTAGTCTTCGGTAAAGAGCAACTTGCTCAGTCGCAGAATGGTTTCGAGATCATCCTTTTCTTCGCGAGCCGCAAAGTAGAACTGACCGTCGATGGTTTGTGCTCCGACGGGTGGCTGCCAGTCGTCGTTGCTTTCGCTGTCGGGAGGTTTGAGGTCAACGATCAGGCGTTTGAGCAGGTAAAGATAAAGCAGCTCAGTATCCATGCTTTGCGTGATGCGTACCAAAGTGGTATCGCCGGCGTGAGCCAGGGCATCCATCCAGGTATCAAATTTCGCGAGATCGAAGTCCAATCCTTGCCATGCGTCTAAATCCAAGGAGGCAATGAGTTGCTCGTTGGTAGCCGAGGCCAGGATCCATCCTGCATCGTGCAAGCCCACAGCCTTGGCCGTGAAGCAAAGTTCGGCGTCGGGCAGCAAGGCGATGGCTCTTTCGGGGTGCTCCAAGAGCTTGAGCAACTCTTCGCGACGATGGGCCGGAGCACGACAGACCAAGGCCACGATATTTTCCACGGGCTGAGCGTCCAGCAGCGCTTGGGCGCGCGCAAGATCGGATTGGCTCAAATTGAGCACTTCGGCGACATCGGGATCGAGGGCAGGGCTAGAACTCATGGCGGAACAGAGTAGCGTAGGAATCCATGGCTGCAGCCGACAAAGAAGAAGAGCTCCAGGGGGCCTGTCCTGTGTAGCGCTTCTTTATGAAGTGCCGAGCTCAAATCGATCGATGTAGCTCGCCAGGCGGTCCTTGACCTTGTCGGCGCTGAGTCCGTACTGCTCCAGGGTGTAGCGATGCGAGCCGTGCTTGCCTTTGGGGTTGTTTTCCACTTGATCCACCAGGGCGGCTTCGGCCTCTGCGCTGAGCTCGATGTTGAATTGATTGTAAATGCCTCTCGCACTGGCGAGAGGGTTCGAAACGAATTCCTCGAAGCGCACATCGACGAAGCAGCCGGGGTCTGAATGGTCGCGAGCTTCCAGACCGCGTTCCAAAGAGCGCGCCAGGTACTCAAGTACCGTGGGCCCCAAGTCTTTGGGATCTGAAAACCCACGACTCTGAAACAGGGCTTCCATCATGCTGCAATAGGAGGGAATCGATTCCAAAGGGTTGCGATGGGTAACGATGATGCAGACGTCGGGAAACAGATCGACCAATACATCCATGGCCCAGAGGTGCCCAGGTGATTTGAGGAGCCAGCGCTCGCCCGGCCGCTGCCATTGCAGCATTTTGAGCAGGTCGCGGTAATAGGCATAGGGCGCGTGGAGATCCTGTTGCTGAAACCAGGTCTGGTAGGGTTCGAGCAGTACTTCGAGGCCGATGTGGACATGGCAAAAGGTATAGGCCAGGGGGATGACGCACTCTTCGGGTACGTCGGCACCCGCGAAGTGAATCTTGGTAAAATCGGGATCCTTTTCGCGCATGCGATCGTAGCTTGCTTTGATCGCCAAGTAGCGCGGGTCGGGTTGCCCTTCTTCCAGATCTTCCAAAGGGTCAGGGAAGATGCCTTCCCAAAGCAGTAAGGGCCGCGTGGCCGGGTCGCGCCCCAGTAGATTGAACAGGGCCGAGGTTCCTGTGCGCGGCAAACCGACGAGAACCATGGGTCGTCGAATTTCTTCTTGGAGAATCTCGGGGTGGCGGGTTAGCGCCGCTTGTACGCGCAAGCGTGTTTCTAATAATTGAACCACGCGTCGCCAGTTGATTTTGCGACCTTTCTCGCTCAGGCCCGCAGATGTGTCGTAGGTTTTCAAGAGGACACGCAGGCCCTCCCGAAAATCATCGCCACCGAAATCAGAAAGCCCCGTAGCTTCCCTGGCTTTTTCAATCACTACGTCTTCATTGAAAAGAAACTCACTCATTGCGCAAGTCTGCCAGCTTGACCACGCGTGTCTTTGGTTGTGGATGTTCCTCGGCTCGGATCCAACGCCAACACATCGTGCCAAAAAGATGCTCACAGGTGTTAAGCCAATTGGGCACGCCCGGATCTTCGTGGGCGATGACGATGCGAATGGAACCGTCTTTCTCGGGCACGGCTGTGTGTTTGTTCATGTGGACTTGGAAGTAGCGATAATCCAAGGACTCCAGCCAGTGATTGGCCAATTGAAAATTCCAGTAGTCGCATTGGGGTGGCGTCACTTCGATGACCAGGGCTTCGTCGGGCGCGAGCTGCCAGTAGCTGTGGTAGTAGGCAATGTTGGGGTCGCCACCAGCGATGCGCGCCCGTTCGGGATCGAAGCGGGGAAGGGTGTTCATGCCGTCTCGAAACTCTTCGGCCCAATTGGCAAAGATGGCGGAGCATCCTTTGACGAATTGAGCTGCCGAGGCCAGAGAGCGGTCCACGCGTACCGGATCGAGATGGCGCGGTTGCCCGGGCCCATCGATGCGTTGGATCTTGATGGTGGCGGGCACTTCGTTGACATGGTCCAAGCGTGTTTGTCGGGTGATTAACGCGCGGCTGTCTTCGCGCATGGGAAGCCAGTTCCCCGGATGCTCTTTCGCACTCATGATGATTTCAAAATTACCATCCGCATCGGTTTCGATGTCTTGGGCTTCCAGGTAGCCCGTGGTTTCCAATGTTCCGGTAGCTCCGTAATTACCGGCTTGTGTGCCAAAGCCCAAGTAGTGAACGGATCCGCGATTGCCCGTGATGCGATAGCTGAAGCTGCCGTCGATGGGTGCGTTGCCATAAATATTGTCAGGGTTGTCCATGCCCAGCTTGATGGTCTCGTGCGCGGTGCGATGTACTTCAGGCGCTTGAGTATCCGCAGCTTCGACAAAGGTTTCGAGAGCTGCGCGCGTGAGGCGGCTTAAGTAACGCCAACCTTCGGCCCGGCTCAAGGCATCGCCGGGCGAAGATTCTCGCAGGACCACAGCGCCCGCTTCTTTTAGGGTGTCGCAGAAGTCATTCCAGCTCTCGCCGCTCACGATGCGATCAATGGAATCTTGTTTGTCCGCCATTACTCAACTCCTTTGAAATTTACTGAACGCCTTTCACTTCGGGGCCATTGCGCTCGTGGCCGGTTCGACATGTTGACAGGTTTTAGCTCGTGAGGCGAGTTCCTCTGCCAAGCTCCGGCGCCGGGCAGAAACACGCTATATTCCCCTTCATGCCTAGGATCGACTACATACGTGAGGCGCTGTGCGAAGCCCGTCCCCGAGTACGCTCGGTGCGTGGCAAGCGCCACGCTTGCGTGGCCGCCGTGCTGAGATCGGGCGTCGAGGATCCCAATATCCCGGAGATCCTCATCATTCGTCGCACCGAGCGCGAGGGCGATCCCTGGTCGGGACATATGGCTTTTCCAGGTGGGCGCTCCGACCCCGGCGATATCTCGCCTCGCTTTACGGCGGAGCGGGAAACACTTGAAGAAGTGGGGCTGGATCTAGCCGTTGCAGAGTACTTGGGCCGGTTGGATGATATGGCGGCCAAGGGCTCACCCATGGTGATCTCGGGCTTCGTCTACCATATAGAAAGAGGGAACTCTCAACTCACTCTAGAGCAGAGCGAAGTGCACGAAGGTTTTTGGGTCAGTTTGAGTGATTTGATCGATCCCGAGGCCCATGTCCGGTACGGGTACAAGCCCGCAGGCCCGGATTGGCATTTCCCGGGCATCGCGCTGGCTGAGAGCGACGATGAGAGCGTTATCTGGGGCTTAACCTACGCATTTCTTGAGCAGCTACTGAGTTTTACCGATAAAGGGCTACCCTCTTCCCAGCCCTGGTTTCGCTCATTACGCATCGGAGAATGGGAAAAATGGGAAAACAGAGAGCAGATTGCTACAGAATTAGTGAAACGCATCGAGAAAATTGAGCAAACAGACGACAGGGAAGGAGGAGATCAGTGAGCGAACCCACCTCCCCCTTTGCCATATTGTTGGAAAAGTTCTGGCTCGATTGGCGTGAACGATTCTCTCGTGTAGATCGCCTGCTGAAACTCGGTGTCGATGTCTTAGAGGATCAAGTTCCACAAGAGTTCCCTCCCGGATTCTTCGACGATCACCTGGCCTTTCGCTGGGATGGAAGTCGAGGCGTGGGCCATCTGCATCCCATTCAGTTTTCCGAGCCCGTGAGCTTGGATGAGTTGATCGGCGTTGAACGTTCCATCAACCGCTTCACCCGCAACATTGAACAGTTTGTTTCAGGCTTTCCCGCCAATCACGTCTTGCTCTACGGGGAGCGTGGTACGGGCAAATCTACGGCCGTGCGGGCTTTGCTACCGCGTTTTGGCTCTAGACGGTTGCGTATTGTCGAGGTGGTCAAGAAGGATTTGATTCACCTGCCAAACGTGTTGAAGGCTCTATCCGGTGTAGATCATAAATTTCTGATTTTCTGCGATGACCTTAGCTTTGACGAGGGCGAATCCGGATTCCGTGAACTCAAGGCGGCTCTCGAAGGCAGCTTGGAGGCCCCACCCCAAAACATCAAGATCGTGGTCACGAGTAACCGTCGACACTTGATGCCCGAGTACATGTCGGAGAATCGAGAGGTACGGCTGGACCCCCAAGGCGAGCTGCGCCTGTCGGAATCCCTGGAAGAAAAGCTAGCCTTGGCTGACCGATTCGGTTTGGCTCTGCGTTTTACGAGTTTTGATCAAGAGACTTACTTGGAAATCGTGAATCACTACATCGAGAAGGCGAAGCTCGACTTGCCAGAACATGAGGTTCGCGCGCGAGCGCTGCGCTTCGCCTTGGATCGCTCCAGCCGATCGGGCCGAACGGCCAAGCAATTCGTCGATGATCTCGCCGGTCGAGTAGGTTTGGGCGAAGGTTTTTCTTCTTAGTCACTTCTTCAGACAAGGGTGGGCAGTGCGGGCATGAGTGGGCATACTCCTCTCAGCATGTTAGAAAACCGATTTGAGACAGGCATAATAAGGAAGCAAGAAGATGAGTGACGCTGTGGAACGAAACCTCGCGCTGGCTAAAATTTTAATTGAGTACTCCTGTCTTGAAGCCAAGAACGAGGAAGATTACTTCGAACTCACCTCAGGCCAGCGCAGCCGCACCTATTTCGATTGTCAGATTACAGCCGCACGCACCGAGGCCATGCCTTTAATCGGACACGCTTTTATCCAGGAATTTGATCGCCTGGGCATTCAGGCCGATGCCGTGGGAGGGCTCACGCGTGGCGCCGATCCCATTGCGCAATCCGTCGCCTATACCTCTTTGCACTTCGGTCCCTTATTGCAGATGTTCAGCGTGCGCAAAGAGCAAAAGGCCCACGGAACCAGGCGTTGGATCGAGGGGTATTGTGAAAAAGGCGGTCGCATCGTGTTGGTCGATGACGTGGCCACCAGCGGCGGTTCCATGGTGAAGGCGGTTGAGCGCTGCCAGTTGGAGGGACTCAAGATTGTGGGAGCCGTAGTTTTGGTGGATCGGGAAGAGGGCGGTATGAAGACCATTTCCGATGCCTTACCGGGGATTCCGACGGGTTCGGTGTTCTCGCGATCAGAGATTGAGACTTTCCAAGCGAAGTTGCGCAAGTAAGACGACCTTCCTTTGGCTGCGGCATCTAACGAGATGAACCATGCATGACAGAGGAGATCCGTTGCACTCATCGCGCTACCTCACTTCCCTATTTCTTATTTGCACACTCGGCCTTTTTGCCCTCGCCTGTTCCTCCACGGCAGGGCCTGATGGAGTAACACAGAAGAGTGACGACTCTCCTGTGGTAGCCGAGTTTGGCGATAGACCCATCACGCTCAACCAACTTCACGAGTGGATGAAGGAGGACTTCATTCGCAATCTGGACGCCTCGCAGGGCGCATCGGCAGCCTATGAAATACGCTCCGCCGCCTTGACGCGCATGATTGATGAAGAAATTCTGGCAAAAGAGGCGGCGCGCAGGGGAATGACTCCCAGGGAGCTTCTATTACAGGAGATGGGAAATCCTGGCCCTCTTCCCGAAGCAGAGGTGCGCCGCTACTACATCGAAAATGTGAATCGAGCCGGGGGAACGGGTCCGCCCTACGAGCAAGTATCGGATCAGCTTCGCAGCTATCTGGAAGCAGAGCGCGATAACGAATTTCTTGATCTCTATTTGCGAGTGTTGCGTGATGATGCACGGGTGCGGATTCTGATGAAACCGTCGCGTGTCGAGGTTGCAGCAACGGGGGCGTCCATGGGACCTGCCGATGCCCCCATTACCATTGTCGAGTTCAGTGACTACGAATGCCCTTTCTGTCAGCGCGCGGAGCCCGCCCTCTGGAAACTGGTGGAAACCTATCCCGAGGAGGTGCGTTGGGTCTATCGACACTTTCCCTTGGCGGGGTTGGACTCCAGCGCTTCCAAAGCCGCTGAGGCCACGGTCTGTGCGCAGCGGCAGGGAAAATTCTGGGAACTGCATCGTATCGTTTTCGCAAACACTCGAAAGCTCAGCCGGCAAAGTCTTCAGACCTATGCAGGGCAGGCCGGGCTCAATTTGGAGCAATTCTCCATCTGTATGGATCAGGGCCAGGCCGCCGAAGTGGTGCGCAGAGACTTGCAGGAGGGAGAGGCTGTTGGTGTCACCGGCACTCCTGCTTTCTTTTTGAACGGAATTCCTTTTAGCGGGGCCCTGCCTTTTGAGGAATTCCATCGCATGGTTCAAGAGGAACTCAGCCGAATCGAAGCCTCAACAGAGGATTCCCCCTGAGAATAGCTCTTTATTCGGGCTGAAAACCACAGAGAAGCATCGAGAGCATCTTTCCAGCCTCTTTTCCCCCAGAGGATCCCCCTCCCGCAGCCCCTTCGCCGTTCCGGCAGAAGGCCCGAGGCTTTTGAGGCCGATTGCCATTCGTCCCACCCCTACGCAGAAAATTTCACACTACGCAAAAGATGCATAGCCAACACGCCGAAAGAGTGGGGGATGGGTTGCAAGAGAGTTCAAGGGAATCGCCTAGTTACCCGAGAAGATCCACATGGCACACCGTTTGCTCTTAAACGTGTCTCTACGGCGCTACGTCGGAGGAAGAGTTGTGAAACAGACTGCTAACGAGAGTGGATTTACGATGATAGAGCTGATGATCGTCATGGCGATGATCGGCATCCTGGCCGCAATCGCTGCGCCCGGATTTCAGCGTATGAGACACAATGGCTTGACGAAGTCTACGGCGCGTTCCATGGCCGACATGCTCGATTTTGCTCGCTCCAAGGCTATGCAGACAGGAAATCCGCACCTGGTCTTCTTCGGAGTGGACACCGGGGGCAATCCCTATCTCCTATCCGATGGACTGCCCTCAGCCATGTTCGTGGTGGAAGACAATGTAGTGACGGATTGCCTCGTGACCAATAACGAGTTGATCTATGCGCTTCCCACCTTGGAGCCTGGCGTACGCCTTTTCCGTGGCCTGGGTGACCCTCCCGATTTTATTGCCGTGCCGCCCACTGCTGGCGATGTGGGAGATCAGGATGGTGTTCCCGTCACGGGAATGAGTTTCGCCATGCCCGACGGCACGGACGCGCAATGGATTCTTTTTGGAGGCGACGGCATTCCTCGACGCTTCTCTGCGGGCGCCCAATGTGATGCAGGTAGTGAAGCAGAGATCGGTCGCGGTGGTGGCACGGTCTACGTCAATGGAGCGCGCAACCCAGCCAATGATTGGGACGGGCGTCAGTACGCCGTCGAAGTGACTCCCTTGGGTGGGGTGAAAATCCAGCGATACGACTGGAGTCAGAATGCTTGGAGGATTCGATGATGAGTCACAAGAGTTTGAAGACGAAGCCCATGCGTAGAAGCAGGCGTTCAGAACGAGGGCTCACGTTGATTGAAGCCATGATTGCTTTGGGCGTGCTCGCCTATGGCATTCTCGGCGTGGCTGTTTTGCAAAATTCTGCACTGCAGCGAAGCAGTAGCTCCCGTTATTCTTTCAGTGCTGCTCAGGTGGCCAAGAGCCAAATGGCACAGATTCGACGTGTCCCGTGGAGTGCGTTGCCAGAGACCGGCGGCAATGGTGGAAACTGGGAGAGATTGTGCGAGACCGTATCAGCAGGCGGTGGATGTAACGGGGGTGGCGGTCAGTCGGGTTATCCTTATGCGATACCCGATACCTTGCCTCTGGTCCCCATTACTATTTTGACTGCGGACGTGGATGGTAACCCGGTTCTGGAAACCCTTATCCAATTCGAAGTGTTCTGGCGCGTGCAGGACGTCCCCGGTCCTTTGCCTGCAAGCCCTCGCTGCCGAAAAGATATTTTCTTGCGTGTTCAGTGGCAGGAATCCCCGTCTTTCCCATTGCGAGATTACTACCTCTCCACACGCATCTTCAATTCGGTGGGTGATCGCGGTGCCGACACCGTTGGCGACTTGGGTCTCGCAGGTGTCGACCCATCGGAGGGCTGCTGATGTCCAAGCGAAGTAGCGGTTTTACTTTGATCGAAGTACTCACGGCCGTCGTGATCGTGGGAATCGTGATGGCTGCGGCAATGCAATCATTCACCTTCCAGGCCAAGACCCATGAGGTCATCAGCGGTATTGCCGATTCACAAAAGTCACTCACCATGCTCTCGCGTCTTTTTGAACGCGATCTTCGGAATGCCGGGTACATGGTATCTGAATTTGCAGCAGTCTGCGGTGTCGACAATGACGATGGCCCGGACGTCCTCTTTGTCAGTGACAGCGCTGCCATCTCCAACATTGGCGCCTTGGTCGCTTTGGCACCGAACGGAAGAAACGGAGAGAATACTTATCTCTCTGCCAAGGCTCCGGGCAATCCAGGTCTTGGATCGACGGTCGTGAATGCAAGTTCGAAGAGCACATCGGGGAACAGCACGCTGACGCTTGGAAACAGGGACTTGGATACCGTGTCTACTTACGATAATAACGGCGACGGTAACAATGACAGCGATTATCAATACGACGTATTGAATGCCCAGGTGACCATCGCAGGCGGTGTCATCTTGAGAGATATCACCGCCCCCAACAAGGGGGTGGCCTGCGGCGTGATTACGGGCATTCGCGGGTCGCAAGTGGATGTGGATTGGCGATCGCCCACTCTCACTTGGGTGAACAACGTAGACGTCATCGTTATCCCGGCACATGTCTACGAGATTCTTCCCGCGGTAGTGGGGGTGAGCCCGCCACAACTCACGCGAAATGGATTGCTGGTAGCTGATGACGTTGAAGACATGCAGGTTAATTACTTCCTCGATGTCGACGACGACGGTCTCATTGACCCAGGTGAGCTGAACGGCAGCGGAGGTCCTCAAGATTACCTGGCGACAAGGGGTAGTGACGGGCAGTTCCTGCGCGATGTAACGGTGAGCCTCATCGTGCGTTCTGCCATGGAGGAAACGGAAACCGTCGTGTTGCAGGGGACAGTCCAGGACCTTGAGAACCATGTCGCCCCCGCCGTCATCCTCGATGGATATCGGCGCAGGGCGCTATCAAGCACGGTGCGACCTCGCAACGTGGGTGCAGAGCGATGAGGTTTGTAAGGAGATTTGTGATGCGGAAAGGAATAGCCGTGAATTCAAACAATGAAAATCGGCACGACGATATTGACGCTCGGCGGAAGCGAGAGTCTGGTGTCGCGCTGCTCTTCTCCATGTTGCTGCTCTTTCTTCTGGCAACGCTGGCCTTCTCCTCCATGGATACGGTGATGCGCGATGCCCAGATCGTCGGAGCCAAGAAATCGTCAGAGCGGGCGCTGCAGATGGCCGAGGCCGGTGTCGCCGATGCATTGGACTTTCTCTACAACACCTACGACACACACACCAACCCTCCCGAAGTGGGACAGACAGTCAACATGGCGAACTACGGAGGCTTTGGTGGCAGTTTTGACAAGCAGGGACACGAAGTCGTGGAGGCTGACTATGCACTGGTGCCTGGCACGGCCATCACGATGAGAGGCCTGGGTGAGCCCTGCATGGTGAGCAGTGACTTCAAATTCAGTTATGGCATTTGGGACATAGAGGTGCAGGGAACCAGTGGAGATGGGCTTTCCACATCGGCCATCCACATCAGCGTCCTGAAGTGTCAATGCGTAGATATTAACGGGTGTGGAGATAGTTGATCATGGGCAAGTCATTACGAAAAATTCGCCAGGGGGTGCGAAAATGAAGGGTGCAATGCGCATGGCAGGAGTTTTCTTGACAAGCTTGACGCTGGCCTGTGGTGGTTCGGATGGTGGCTCGGATTCAAGTGAACAAGCTTCGAAGACTCGAGTGATTCCCAAACCGCCTTCGGATAATCAAGCTCCGGAAATTCAAAAGGTGACGATCTCTCCGCGACACCCTCAGGCCGACGGACAGGTCACGGTGGAAGTCGAGGCTGTTGATCGCGACGGAGATCGACTGAGCTATGCGTACCGATGGGAGATTGACGGTAACCCCATGGGTAGGGGCAGAACAACGGAGCGCGTATCTGGAGCGAGCAAGGGCGATACTCTGAAAGTAACGGCCATCGTGAAGGATAAGGACAGTGAAACAGCCCGGAGTACTTCGGTGAAAGTGGGAAATGCACCGCCGACCCTCATCGTCGTGCTGCTACAAACCCCTGAAGAAGGAACTCTCAAGGCCGTTCCGCGCGCCAAGGATGTTGATGGTGACCCGATGACCTTCACCTACCAGTGGAGTGTCAATGGCGTCAAGAAGAATGTCGAGAGTGACTTGCTCTCGCTAGCAAATCTTCGCATGGGAGATCTTGTAGAGGTCGAAGTGCAAGCCAACGACGGAGAGGACTTGAGCGAGCTCATGTCCAGCAAAGCCTTTGCTGTGGGAAATGTAGATCCTGAGATTACTTCCAATCCACATGAAGATGCCGTCATGGATGCCACCAGCTTCCATTACCAGGTGAAGGCCCGGGATGCCAATAAGGAACAGCGGCTTCGCTACCGGATCGAAGAAGGTCCGGAGGGTATGGAAATCAACGGAATGTTCGGAGATCTGGAGTGGACTCCCTCGGAAGAACAGTCGGGTGAATATCCGGTGATTGTGGTTGTCGATGATCGGAAGGGTGGTACAGCCACGCAAACCTTCACGGTGTCGGCGGGTGGAGAGGCGATTAGCGAACAAGAGTGAGAAGGGATGAACACGCATCCTCTCCCTTGTTCAGTGAGAAGATCTTTTAGTGGGGCATGCCCCGCGATGGAAGAGCGAAAAGGAGCCAACTATGACAGCAACTACGAAACAGCGAGTGCGGTTCGCAAGCTATATAGCGGCCTGTTTCATTACTTGCATGGGTCTATTCATGGCCGCCCAAGGGCGTGCTGCCGATGACCAGGTGCTCTTTGCCGCATCGGGATTCACAGGTCCCAATGTCGTGTTCTTGATCGATACCTCGGGTTCTATGCGAGAAATTCTGCGACATGAGGACTACGCCGACGGTGATGGGGGGAGCAGTGACTGTAGGCCATACGGAACCAGCTCTGGCTACAGTAACCATGTGCTCCTGAGTTCGGATGCCTCAGTGACCCATAGCTGCCCTAGCGGCAATATAACCCTGAAAATCTTCGCTGATCCCGCCCACCCTGCGGATACGGGGTATGACCGGGATTACCTGAACTGGCTTATGGACGGCGGCAGCGCCAGCGCACGTGATGATATCGAGAAGAAGAAAGAGAAATACCGCTGTTTAAAGGATGGAAGCGGGAATCCACTGGAATACTATGTCTACCAGCGAACGCGCACCACGGCCTCCAAACGAACCATTGAAGATGTGATCTGCCTCGCCAACCAAGACTCCAGCATGGTCCGCTTCGGTATCGCGCGCTTCCGAAGTGATAGCGACGGTGCTTGGATAGTCGTACCTGCTGAAGACTGGGACGCCTCCTATGCATTGGATGGTAACGCACCGGGTGGTTCTTCTGATGTAAAAACGCATCCGCAACAGATTGAAGACATTACGCGGAATGAGATCAACGCCAGCGGGGGAACTCCTTT
>PIVT01000153.1 GCA_003353845.1 Pseudomonadota bacterium
TATTGATGGGCGATCCTCCGCGCAGCACACCATATAAATTTTCCAATACCTTGCGACCGAGAGCAACGCTTTCTTCGGGGCCTGTGAGGTGAACGCGATTACCGCGGGCGTTGACACGAATTCCGAAGGCATCTTCCAGTACACGCAGCGTAGCGTTTCCCTCACCATACAACTCGGCGGCGAGGGCATTGTCCTCGAACACTAAGCTTTGCCGGGTGCTGGAAGATTGAGCGACCAGAAATTCATCCTTTTTTAAACACGACTACGGGTTGGGAGAAATATCCCGCGCTGGAGCGAGTGGAATAAGACTCCGGCCTTCCTGTACGTAATAGTAAGGCTGATGGGCCGAGGAAATCAACTCCGAGTCTTGGACACCGACTCGCAAAGCGAAAGTTTCGGGGTTCTTGAGATCTCCCGGAGCCGTCCTCAACCAGCGACCGGCGGCCAGGGCTCGTTTAAGACGCAGGGTTTCTAAAGTGACCTGTAGCTCGACCATCTGGTTGCGGACAAACGGGACGCCTATCACCGGGGCTCCCCTCTGCAACGGTTGTTTCTGCGAAACGGCGACCAGGGATGCCAGGAGCAAAAAGGGAACAATCGATGCCGCCATACTCCCCATGAGTTCCATAATCCTCGCAGATCCCAACCCGCTATCGCGCTCAACCACCTTGGTGCTTCGACCACAACGTTCGAGCACTCCCCATTCGACAAATCGGATGAGGATGCGCATCCCCTCAAAGGTGCCCAGCATCGAACGGTCGATGACTTCACGTACCGTTCGCTCTCCGTTAATCATCTGCAGAATCTGCAGCGCGTCTTCGTGAGAATAGGTATCCGATCCAATATGGGATTCGAGCTCGCGTATCGTCTCCTCCGAATCCTTGGAGAGCTTATAAACATTCGTCTCCTGGAGAAGTCGGGGTTGCAGTGCGCACCATTCATCTGTCACGCGCAAGCCATCCATCAGGATCTGCTCCGCCCCCAACAAACTTGAGGCGTCTCGGGTATGATGCACAGCCTGAGGCGAGAAGGAAAACTCCCCCTCCGAACACTGGAGTAGGTTAAAGATCGTCTCACGGGTCAAAAGTGATTCCACCCGATCCAGCGTGTCTACCACGACAAAGCCGCTGGAGAGCATCACATCTCGCAAACTCTGCACCCGCTCCTCACACTGCTTCCACATGCCATCGAGTTGCTTCTGCGTAAAGAAGTCGGAGCGCACGAGTATTTCACCCAAGGGCTCCAAATCTCGCTTGCCTACCGGTGTTGCCGACACGACACGACCTTCATCAAAAAACAAACGGAGGTCAGGTTGCTGCTTTCGACTCACTGCGAGAACGCCACTCTTGCGCTGCTGCCCGACCAATTGAAGAACTTCGGCCACGCCGAAATCACAAAGATTTCCACCCAATCCTACGGGAGCATCTTTTATTTTTCCGTTCATCTAGGCCTTCCTCCGCAAGGGCACCAACACAACGAGGAGCAGCAGATAGGTAAGAGCAGCTACTGCGAGAAATACTCCCAGCACAATCTCATCCACTCCACCCATAAGATACGGGTCGGGAAGGGTCAGCCATTTGGCCTTCCATACAATCGGAAGTAGAGAAGCGGCAAATAAACTGAACAAGCCAGCCAAAGGACGGTTCGCCAGCAAGCCCGCAGCTCCGGGAATCAGCAACCCCACGACAAAGGTCTTCCGAGTTCTGCGCTGATTCAATCGTTTGAGTTCCGCGATCTTCTCAATGCGCAAATTGACTTCGACTGTTTCGGGGCGTTTCAAGAGACGAACACAAGTTACGCAAAGTTGATGCTTCACAGAATTTTCTTTGAGACAGCGTGGGCAAGAACTACAACCGCAGGATTCGCATACAAAAGATTGCGGTCGCCACTTCAGCGTCATCATTGCCACCAGGAACAACAGCGCAAAGCAAACACTGCTCAACAAAAAGTTCCCACCGATGATCCCCGGTGCCAGGTAGCGTTGCAAGGGAAGATCCCCTTTCGTCTGGACACCTTCAGAGAGAAGCAGTTTCTGCATGAAGTTCGCTGAGGGAAGGAGTTCAAAGGTTTTCCCAGTCTCGTGCTGAACTCGACTCAAGAGTTCCGTCACAGTGGATTCCGAGACGGCCTGCGCACGATGCATGATCTCATCTTGTTTATTGAGTTGAAAAGCGTCCCCGTAGGCTCGAGAGAGATTGAGCAACACCAGCGCCTGCTCACTAGGAGCGCCAAAGCCTGCGGTAACGAACGCCTCCGCCTGTTGGTACAGCGCAATCGCCTCCGGTAGCTTTTTGAGTCGGATTTTTAGATTGGCGGCATTGTTCAACAAGTAGACTGGAATCAGACTACTCTCCTCCTCCACAAGTTGATCATATAACGCATTCGCCTCTTCCAACCTGCCCTCACGCGCAAGCCAACCGGCATAGGCTTCGCGAGTCAAGGGACCGGGGTCTTCTTCATACATGGCCTCTGCTCGCAAGCGCACAACTTCTCCCGGCTCCAACACCCCTTGAAAAGCCGTGTTCACTAGTTTTATCAGTGAATGGGAGCCAAGCGCCTCCAAACGCATATCTGCTGCGAGACCCAGTCCATGAAGTGCCAGCAAAAGAGAAACCACCGCAGCACATAGTGCAATTCGCTGTTTCATTCCGGCATAACAAACACCAATCACGAAAAGGGCCAAGGTCACTCCCAGAGCGCCCTCTCCTAAAGCCACCGGTAGCAAGACGAAGAATCCGAGCATGGCTGCCGCAGCAAATGCGGGAACCTTCATTGGAGCCAGGTCAGATAAATCATGAATGGCCAAGGGGAAGGATCGCAATGCCACGAGAAGTAGATAAGCCATGGAACCGAGGGCGAGCATCCAACCCAATATCCTCAAGACAAAGGCCTCTAACCAAAGAGAGGCTTCCAAATTCCGCCCTATGGCCTTGAATACTTCGGTGTAAGCGACCAGCACTCCGCGAGACCATCCCTCTTTGGCTAGCAGCGCCCGCGCTGCTTCCATGCGGGCATACGGCAGGTCCGGCGCCAATTGGCTCGCAAGGCCCGCAATCTGAGTCATTTGCTCCGGGGAGGCGCTGACCATGATGGCTCGAGCCAATCCCTCGACATTGCGCAAGCCCTTCTCTCCGCGCTTGGCCAGGACCTCGTCTCCACGCAATAAAATACCGCCGGGTGCAGTAAACCAAACCGTCTCGAGATCCGACATCGCTGGTTCCGAGTTCAACAGCGGATCTGCCATCCTTGATTCCACAGCCGTTTCCGCGACGTCCCCTTGCACATCGGACGGCCCGACCAACGCCTCACTCGGCTCGACGCCAGGCACTGCTTCTTCCATGGGCTGTTTTTCAGCCACTGGCAGTTTTTCAACCACAGGCGCTGTGAGTGTTTGATTCTCTTCTTCCGCCGATGTTTCGAGTACCGGCTCTTCAGTGGGCTTCTCGAGGGTTTGGGAATCGACTGGCTTCGCTTGCTTCGCGACCGAAGGCTCAGGAGTGTTTTGAATTCTATTTCCGTACTCATCCAAGAGGATGACTCCGGCGGGAAGGGGTGGCGGTTTTGTCGGCGCGGAGGTCTTCTCTACCGAAGGCGAACCACCTTCGGCTTTGGCCAGCATTAATGGGGCTGCAATGATGGATAGCGCGATGAACGCGTACACCCCTCGATGCAAGACTCCTCTCCAGGTCTGCACAAATCCCACTCCAATCTCCTTGTTCCCTTCGTTTCGGCAGATTCGAGCCAAGGCTGAACCACCCAGGGGGCACAGATCTCGATTTTTGAGAGTTTTCGTGCCGAGGGGCGTGCTCATGGGGTCCACGCCCCAAGTAGCTGCCAATAAAAAGACTTAGCGCCCACTCTTCCGGCAGAAAGTGTCGACATCCCGAGAAGCTCTCGGTATGTTGGGCCGCCCTATCAACCCGGGAAGAGGAACATTCGTGGCGAATCACAAATCTGCTATTAAGCGAGCGCGCCAATCTGAGCGCCAATACGAGCGAAATCACTCCGTAAAGAGCAGTGTTCGCACCTCCATCAAGAAATTTCATACCGCCACTGAGAGTGGCGACGTTGCCGCTTCAGAGGAATCCCTGAAGGTGGCTGAGCGCGCCCTTCGCAAGGCGAGCAGCAAAGGCGTCTTCCCACAGCGCCGCGTGGATCGCTTGGTTTCGCGCCTCACCTTGGAACTCAACAAGGCGCGATCGGCTTCCTGACCTGGAAACATCCTGATAACGAACTGTTTTTAAATAGAATTTTAAAGTCCTAC
>PIVT01000154.1 GCA_003353845.1 Pseudomonadota bacterium
TAAGTCAAAGCCTCAAGCACCCGCCCTCCAACAACTATGGCATTCATATTTTGCACCACGGTGAGGAAAACCCCCAGTAGCGTGACGACAGCGATGACTTGGACGAACAGAGGCAGCCGTCTAAGCGACAGGCTTTGGCGATTGGTAACGAGGACCGCCAGGAGAGTTGTCAATGCGGGGATGGACAGTCGGTCGAGAGGAGGCAGTACCGGGAGATTGAAGCTGACCGACGGCAAAAACAAGCTGCCGGCAGTGAGACAAATAACGCTACTTTTCAAGCAAGAAAAACGACTGAAAATAATGACCACGAAGAATGGCCACAAGATCAACATCAGAGATGCAAACCAATTTCCGTCCATTCTATGCAGCCCGCCCTAGGCGCTCACCGATGGGAAACCTGCTCATGCGCAACCGCCGTCAGTCGATCGAGCAAGACGGTAGTCGGTCCCTCTTCAGGCAATTGCTCGCGAAACGCCATTAGTTCTTCCTTGTTTGAACGGATGATTCTTTCAAGGCACCCTTCAAGATCCGTTTCCTGGCCCGACTCTGCCCAAAGAGTCGCGCAGATATCACGATAGTGCACAAAATTCATTTGGGTGGCCAAGGCAGCGCCAATTTGCTCGCCTTGATCTTCGCTGTGAAGCCAGTCGATGATCAAATTCTCAGCCTTGGATTCCCCTCTTCTGCCCACCCGCAGCGCCCCAAAGACCACCAGTGGCAGAGGCGTACGACCGCTCTCACGAGATGCAAGGGCCACTCGGAACGCCTTGGGGCCCTCAGATCGAAGCCCGCTAAAGAGACACCAGAGCCTCAGAAAAACAGCGTTGTCCATGTGATTACGGACGCCCGCCTGGGAAATATCGGACCAAAGGCTGAAGAAAAATTGGTGCAAAAACCGTCCACAGCGAGCGGCAGCAAATACGCCGACGGTCCCGGTAGCATACAAACTCTTCCAAAAACCTAAGGGCAGGCGATGAATACCTCTGAGCAACTCCACACACAATCGGAATCCAGGAAGAAGAAAATGATGCGTCGCATTGGGATCGAACCATTCCGCTTCACCCCGCAAGGTCTTTCGTTTTGCACGCTGAGCCTCTCGAAGGTGTATGCGCCGATCAAACAATTCGCGAGGAATCTCTCGAAAGCTGCCCAAGAGCCGTATTTCCGCGTTGATCACGACGTCTGATGCAATGTAACTCCCAATGAGCCGCGTCTTGCGAAGCATAGATGATCGCATTAATCCAAAGACAAAAATGGGTGCGGCCGAAGGGGGCATGCGCAATAACCGAGCGAAGGAAATATCCTGGAAAGGGTCACCCTTGCGAGCGCCTCGTATACGTCGCCCTCTCTCTTCTGGGACAACTTGACCGAACTTATCGATGTACCGAGTTCCGGTGAAAACCATCGCAACACTTTCAGGTGCTGCCTCTAGCTCGCGCACGCAACATTCGAGATAGTCAGGGTGAAGCCTGTCATCATGTCCCATCCAGCGAAAGTATTCTCCACGGGCCAACTCAAAGGTACGATTGAAATTCTTTGCTGCTCCCAGGTTTTCGCCGTTGCGGTGGTACATCACACGCTCATCACGGGCTGCGTACTCTCGACAAATCGCCTGCGTGGCATCGGTCGAAGCATTATCGCAAATGACAAACTCCACATCGGTGTAGGTCTGTGCGAACAGACAGTCCAAGGCCTCTCGGAGATAGTTCTCCCCGTTGAAAACAGGAAGCCCGATGCTTACTTTGGGTACCCGCTCCGAACCTTGACTCGCGTCACTTTGAGGCAGAGCACACAAACTAGCTGCCTCCCTTATATTCGATGAGTTCACTCTCCCCACCCCTGATTAATCGATTCCAAACAAGTAAAACAACACCTTGAGCTTGCGCAATTTTCCCCAAGACACAGTACAAAGCATATAAACGGGCTGCATCCTTATCTCCTCGGTAGGCCACGCGGTAACGATAAATTTTCCACCCGAGAATGCAGTACAACCCCAACCCAACCAGACTCCAACAAAGGGATGTCACTAGCGAGAGAAGAATCAGCAGCGGCACGCAAGCCCCCCAAAGGACAATGGAGGCGACCTCTTTAAACCAAAACCTCCCCGGCTCCGCACGGTGCAACATTGCCACCTCGGCGTAGGCATGCCCCGAACGCAAGGTCCTCTTCCACCACTGGGAAAATTCAAAGATCGCCGCATCATGCAAGGTCATTTCACAGGCCAGTCTTCGAATTAGATGACCTTGCTGACGAATTCGCAAACACAGGTCTGGTTCTTCACCTGCAATCAGGGAGGCGTTGAAGCCATGCACCGCGCGAAACACCTCGCTGCGTATGAGCGCATCCCCACCACACGCCGTCGTGTCACCCACAGGATAATCCCATTCGTAGTCAGTCAATTGGTTGTAAACGCTGGCCGTTGGGTGCTGCTCTCGCCTCCGACCACAGGCGACTGCGTAGTCTGGATGCCGCTCTAAGTAATCTACGGCCTCATCGATCCAGGCCGGTTGGACGACACAATCCCCGTCGACAAATTGCACATACTTCAAATTTGGCCGCAGCACCATCAGCCGTTCAAAACCCTCATTGCGAGCACGGGCCGCCGTAAACGAACGAGTCATGTCCAACTCGACAACCGATACGCCCATGGACCGGGCGCGTTCCACACTCCCATCGGTAGAGCCACTATCAACGACGACGACACTTTCATCGAGTCGAGGAAGCGACTCTAAACAGCACACCAGCCGTTCCCCTTCATTGCGCGCGATCACGATGACTCCGACCTCAGTCATGCGTAAAGCGCTCCGCCAAAGGTGCTACGGCATCCTGAATTTCAAACCTACCTTGAATGCTCTGCAAGCCGGCACGGGACAAGGACTCGCGCAGCTCTTTATCAGAGATCAACTTGAGCAATGCTGCGGACAAACCCTCCCAGTCCGAGGGTTGAAACAACAAGCCCTGGACGCTGTCTTGTACCAATTCGGGAATCCCTGCCACGTTGGGTGCGATGACCGGAACACCGGAGGCCAGGGCTTCAATGAGCACTACGGGAAGTCCCTCCATAAAGCTGGAGAGAACAAACACGTCTGCCCTGCTGATCGCTTCTGCCACCTCAGATTCGTTGGCGGCACCCGGCAAGCTCACAAGATCCTTCAAGCCCAGGCGCTGCACCGCCGCTTCGATGCGCGATCGCTCCGGGCCTTCTCCAATGATGGTCAGCTTGAACGCCACGCCACTGGCCCGCACTCGTGCCAGTGCTTCCACCAATCCGAGATGCCCCTTCTCTGCGGACAAGCGCCCCACCGTCAGCAATTGGCAATCTGCATTTTCGTGATTCACATTTTTTTGATACTTGCTGAGATCAATTCCACAGCGATACACCAAGATCTTTCCCCAATTTTCAGGAGCGACCCAGCGCAAGGTTTGTGAGCGTCCATAATATGAAATACAGGCGACAAAATCGGCCGCATCCACCTTCGCTGCCAACAACTGACGCCCCTCACCATCGAAATCAGCGCTGCCGTGCAGGGTCATGCTCCAAGGAAGATCGAGATAGCGCGACGCGAGGTAACCCACATTGGCCGCCGCGTTGGAGAAATGATTATGGAGACGGGTCACACCTCGTCTTTCAAGTTCTTCCGCAAGGAGGATTGCCTCTACAAAATGAAACAGGGACCACAACAAGGCCCTGCCACCAGGGACACGGTGGCGAAGTGCTTCCACAAACGTGCGCGCATAGCGTTTCGGATCCTGAAATAAAGCACGCAGATGAACCCTTCCAAGCTGGATGGGGCTGGCTGGAAGTAAGTACCAGGTGGATTCAACTTCTTTGCAGTCTACCTCAGAAAAGCTACCGCTATGCTTTGGACGTCGAATGCTGAAACACTGCACCTCGAAGCCACGCCGACGCAACTCTTGCACTTCTCTCCGGATGAAGGTGTGGGAAACCGCAGGGTACTCACTAATCAAGTAGGCAATATTCATGGATCAGCCCAACCCCGGATAAAAACCGCTCATGCGCCACGCCAAACGACTCGCCGAAAGTTTTCCGCGGTCTGTCTGGATATGCTCCGCGCACATATCGAAACGACGCAGGGTATAGGCGGAACCACTTCCGTCGTTGGCACCCCACTGTGTCGTCACCGCGCGCTCATACCCCGCCTCTTTCACTGCTTTTACCACGGCCTCACTCCAATCCCCATTTGGATAGCAAAAGGATTCAACACGCTTACCCAGCTTCTCTTCAATCGTTTTTTTAG
>PIVT01000015.1 GCA_003353845.1 Pseudomonadota bacterium
TCTGTGTCTGGTCGGACACCGCGGCAGTGGTGGGATCGAAAGCGCCGTTCCAACCCTGCGCCAATGTTGGTGTGACATTGGCGGCTGAAGCCATGGCAGGCACAAGCGCGGCCATCAAAAGACCTTTAATCGCTGTTCGTAACATAATATTTACTTCCTCCGTTAAACCGTACATGGCATCCCAAGTGGTTCCCCATGCATCGGAACACATCCTATTTCCCCCAACCGAAAGCCTGACGGCTGGAGATTGACACATAAGATTTGCAACTCTGATGCCAACGGTGCGGATTTTATTTATTACTAAAAAACAAGCACTTAGAGCCCTTCGGCTAATTCTCACCTCGACTTGAGGGAGGTTTTTTACCCTGTTAGGGAATCTTATGGGAGGTTTTTACCCTCTCCAAGGCCCGGCTGCTGTTTGCCGTGGTATGATGAGTTCTTGCTGCCCCCGGGGGAGACGGGAAGAGAAAGGTGCCTCTTGGGCATCTGGTCAATTATTCAGCGCTCTCAACCCTGTCTGCGGCGCCAGCTCTTTCTCCTGCCCCTGTTTGCCTGCGGGAATCGAGGAGTAAGGCGCTAGCTTTTTCCATTTCCTGGTCCGCTTCCTCGTCCCGGCCCTGTCCGCGTAAAGCCTGCGCCAGGTGGAAGTGGTAGGCCACGCTACTCGCCCCGCGCCGCTGGGCCAACTCGATGGCGTAGCGGAGCTGCTGTTCAGCCGCTTCGTTCATGCCCTTTCGCAGGTAAACAAAACCCAAGGTGTGGGCCACTTCCCAACTGGCTCCCGCCCCCTCTTGGGCTCGCTTGGCCAAGGTCAAAGCCCTTTCCAGATCCTTGCCCTGGCTGGCCAACAACAGAGCGTACTCGCGATTTCCCCGAACCGAGTTGGGGTCGCCCTCCAAAATAAGCTCATACATTTTTTCAGCTTCCGCGAACTCTTCTTGCTCGAAATACAAACTGGCCAACTGCAATTGCCCTGCTTCATCCAGTCGCGCTGCCTCCAGTTCACCCTTCAAAAACTCGATGGCTTTGTGTGGCTTGCCCTGAGCCTTGTAAAGGACGAGCAACTGATCCATGCCTCCCTTGACCTTGGGATCCAGTTCCAGCGCACGCAATACACTGGCCTCCCCTTCGTCCCAGCGCTTTAAATGAATCAGCAGTCGGGCTTGGGTGAGCTGTAATTTCGGGTCCTCTGGCAACAAGGTCAGGGCATGCTCAACCCGAGGTAAGGCGCGCTCGGAATGACCGTCGGCGATGTCGTAGCGAATCATCAACTCCAACAGGTTCGGATTGACCGGATAGCGCTCAAACGCCTCTTCAACCAGGGTGCGCGTACGGGCAGGCTCGCGAAGCCCTTCCCAACGCGCGTACTCAATGACGAGCGCTGGCGGCGGTGTGGGTTCAAAGGCATTCAACAAATGTTCCAATAAGACCCGCCCCCGATCTTCCATGTCGAAGTGATAAAAGGCCTCGATCAAGCCGACCTGCTCCATCAGGTGGAGCGTGATTTTCAGCTTGGAAAGCGTTTGGTACACCGTCAACGCAAGATTCCAGTCCTCAGCACGCAGAGCAATCTTCAACTGCAAGCGCATCAAGGGGATGGAAGGTTCCGTTAGCAATTCGACCGATCGATCCAGCGCTGCCTGCGAGGCGGGCAAGTTTCCTCGGCCAAATTCGGCTTCTGCTAGCAAAAGGTAAGCGTCCGCGTTTTCCTCCAAGGTCACCAACTCACGCAAAACCTCCGCCGCCTCATCGAATCGGCGATTGGCAATTTCGAGTTCCAAAGCAGCCAGCTCGGTGTTGAGGTCTTTGGGAAACTCTTTCTGGAGCTGACGGAGTGTTGCTTGAGCCGCCTCTATTTGGTGACTCGCAACGAGGTAGCTCAGTTTGGTGCGCAACATGAGAGCTGGCTCCACGCCTGCTTTTCCAGCTCGATCCAGTGTCTCCAGCGCTTTTTCTTCATTGCCATGCTTCAGATAAAAATCGTAAACCAAAAGGCGAACACGCCCTACATCGGGTTGCAGCGTTATAAGCCGCCCCCAAACGTCTTCACCCGTTTGATTTTTCGCTTCCATCAAGTCGGCCAAACTGATCCAAGCGGGCAGGTACTCTGGCAACTGCTCCACTGTCATCTCATAGGCCCAAAGCTGGTACTCTGTATCTTCAATGGAGGAGGCGTACTTGGCTAACTCTTCAAAAATGCCTCGGTTGAGGTTGAATTCCGGATCGGCCTCCGCCTGGTTCAGGGCAGAGGTCACCATGCTGCGGTAAGCCCGCTTGGCCTCGGTTTCATGACCGGTCCAGGATCGGTAGGTTCGCGCCTGAAAGATCTGCGCTTCCCAGCCCGGCCGCAGGCGCTCCATTTCTCGGTAGCTGGCCAGCGCCTTTTCAAACAAGGAGTCTTCCGGGTTTTCCTCAGGGTCCGCCTTCAAGCGGTTGAACTCGTTGCTATAGACCAGCCCCAGCATTGAGTAATGCTTCGCCACGTCCGGTTCCAAGTTCACGGCTTGCAAGGCCATTTCCAAGGCCTCACTAAAGCGCCCCGCTCTACTCAGCACCTCCGCCCGAACCCCCAAGGCCTCTGCGTTCTCGGGGGACTCAGCGAGCACGGCATCGACGAGTTCCAGCGCGCGTTCCGTGTCTTGGAAGCCAAGCAAGTACGCCGCAGCGAGCGCAGCCTTCGGATCGCTGGAATCCAGGCGATGAGACTCCAGATAGAAGAATAGGGCGTCATCGTCCCTCTCCGCCTGGCTATAACGCTCCGCAATGAGCCAGTTGACCTGCGCATTTTTCGGCTCCAGCTGCAAAGCCGTTCGCAGTTCCAGCACGGCAGTCTTGGCCTCGTCGACGGGGTAAGCCGCGGCGCGATCTATGTGTTGTTGCACTCTCTCCTCGCGCGAGAGACAACCTACGACTCCCAGCGCGAGAAGTAACAATGCGATCCCACACCTGAGCCCGCGCTCCACCAACCCAAAATTCATGACTCGACTCCCGTCCCGCCCGTGGCAGAAGCGCTCCCCGCTGGGCGGGAAACGGTAATAATGTTTGAGGGACATAGGGTTCGCTTTATGTCCTCTTCCTGCAAGGGGCTAGCCCTGGGAATCGAAAGGAGTCCCTCTGCGCCGAGCTTCGAGGACTCAGGCGCGCTCCAAATTGGCGTAGCGCGCCAAGATTTTTTTGACACCCGCGCGCTCAAAACGAATCTTGAACTTCTGATGCTCACCGTCTCCACTCACCTCAAGCACCGTACCCAGGCCGTACACGGGATGGCGCACCCGGGTTCCCACGCCGGCGGAACCCTCGCTCCCCGTCTCTTGGCTGTAAGAAGTATCGACCTGCCTTTCTCCACGACGAGCCTTGGGCGACCGCGTACCCGCCGAACTCCCCCAAGAAGAACTGCGCTGCGGTTGTCCGTATTCGGGCGCAAATCCCTTGTCGTGATAGCTCGGCAGGCGCCGTTTGGGGGCCGATTTCACTTCCACAAATTCAAAAGGGATTTCACGCAAGAATCGGGAGGGCATGCTGTGAGAGCGTTTGCCAAAGCGCATGCGCTCGGCCGCACAGGTCAAGGTGAGCTTCTCCATGGCCCGTGTCATACCCACGTAACACAGGCGGCGCTCCTCCTCGATGCCACTTTCGTCGTGGGAAGAAGCAGCGTGGGGCAGTAGGCCCTCTTCCAAGCCCACCAAGTACACCCAAGGAAATTCCAAGCCTTTGGCCGAGTGGGTCGTCATGAGGGACACGCGCGCTTCGCCCAAATCGGCCTGATCCAAATCCGAGACCAGGGCCACTTGATCCAAGAACAGCTCAATCAGGCTGCGCTCGGCTCCCTCCTCCTGCATGAATTCCTCAATGTTCTCTGCCTTGAATTCCTCGGCACTGCTCACCAATTCCCGCAGATTCTCAATGCGCCCTTCGGCTTCAGGGCTGCCATCTTTTTCGAGATGACCCAGGTAACCCGAGACATTCAGCACACGGGCGATGGCCTCCCCGGGCCCGAGATCTTGAATCTCGCGCGACAAACCATCGAGGAGATTCAGGAAGGTCTTCACTTTGCCCGACGAGCGCCCGGAACCTTCACTGGCAAAACAGCGCAATCCTTGCAGTAAACCGCCGCCCGCCTCACGCCCCATCTCCGCCGCGCGATCCAGCGTCGTGCGACCAATGCCGCGAGGGGGGTTGTTCACGATGCGCCGCAGGCCCATTTCATCGGAGAGATTCACCAGCACTCGCAGGTAGGCCAAGGCGTCTTTTACTTCTGCACGCTCGTAAAAACGCACACCGCCCACAATCACATAGGGGACGTTGTACTTGAGCAACTCTTCCTCAAAGGTTCGCGATTGTGCATTGGTGCGATAGAAAATCGCAATCTCCGACAAGTCGCGATCACCGTCCCTTCGCCCGGCCAGAATTTCACGCACGACGTACTGCGCCTCTTCGCGATCGGTATTGGCCTCGTACAAGGTGAGGAGTTCTCCACCTTCGCGCTCGGTGTATAACTTCTTGCTCTTGCGTTCGACATTGTGGGCCACCAGCGCCGAGGCCGCTTCGAGAATGGGTTGGGTGGATCGGTAATTACATTCCAACAACACTACTTTGGCGCTGGGGTAGTCGCGCTCGAAATCCAGGATGTTGCGCAGGTTGGCACCGCGCCAGGCGTAGATGCTCTGGTCGGGGTCTCCCACGACGCATAGATTGCCGTGCCCGCTGACAAGTTGTTTCACCCATTGATACTGCACGGTGTTGGTGTCCTGGTACTCGTCCACCAACACATACTGAAAGCGTTGTCGGTACTGCTCCAACACATCGGGGTGTTCCTTGAAAAGAACCACCGTCTGCAAGAGCAAATCGCCGAAGTCCAGCGCGTTGGCTTCGAGCAGCATGCGCTGATAGGTCTCGTAGAGTTCAGCGCTGCGCTCTTCTTCGATGTCTGTCGATAACTCCAGCGCGCGTTCGGGCAAGACCCCTTCGTTCTTCCACTGGTCGAATTTCCAACGCAGTCGACGCGGTTCGATCACCTTGGGATCCAGGCTGTGCCGCTTGAGCACTTGTTTGATCAAGCCCAGCGAATCTGTGTCGTCGTAAATCACAAAGTTCTGATCGCGCCCCAAAAAACCAATGTCGCGTCGCAAAATCCGAACACAAGTCGAGTGAAAAGTGGAAACCCATAGCCCGCTGCGCCCTAAACCCAAGAGCCGCTCTACGCGTTCGCGCATTTCTCCCGCCGCTTTATTGGTAAAGGTGACGGCCAACAAAGAAGCGGGATCCACTCCCTTTTCTCGCACCAGATAGGCCAGGCGATGCACCAACACGCGGGTTTTCCCACTGCCAGCACCAGCCAAGACGAGCAAAGGCCCTTCGGTGGAGATCACCGCTTCTTGTTGCTCCGGATTTAAACCTGCGAGGAGATCCTTGCTGCTCATGTAGCTGACTTATTCCACCGTCACGCTTTTGGCAAGATTTCTCGGCTGATCCACATCCGTTCCCTTGAGTGTCGCGACGTGATAGGCGAGGAACTGCAAGGGGATGGTGGCCAAGATCGCCGAGAGCGGGCCTTGTAAATCGGGAATGGTCAGCACCTCTTCAGCGCGACCCGCAATGACGGTATCTCCTTCGGTCGCAATGGCAATAATACGACCTCCGCGCGTGCGCACTTCTTCGAGGTTGGAAATGACTTTGTCATACACCGGGCTTTTTTCAGCCACGACCACCACCGGCATGTCTTCATCAATCAGCGCGATGGGGCCGTGCTTCATTTCGCCAGCGGCATACCCTTCGGCGTGGATGTAGCTGATCTCTTTTAATTTCAGTGCGCCTTCCAAAGCAATGGGGAACATGACGCCACGTCCCAGGAACAAGAAGTGGCTGGAGTGGAAGTACTTGCGCGCCACGCGTCGCACCTCATCGTCCATGTGCAAGGTTTGCTCCACTAAACGCGGCAGGCGAATCAGATCGTGCAAGCCGGTTCGAATCTCATCATCGCTCAACTTGCCCCGTGCGATGCCTAATTTCAGAGCCAATAGATAGAGAGACACAACCTGGGTCGTGAAGGCCTTGGTGGACGCGACTCCGATTTCGGGACCCGCGTGGGTGTAAAGAACATCGTCGGACTCGCGCGCAATGGTGGACTCGCGCACATTGCAAATCGAGAAAATGCGAGCACCTCTCTCCTTGCCTTCGCGCAAGCCGGCCAGGGTGTCGGCTGTCTCACCGGATTGTGAAACCAAGACCACCATGCAGTTTTCATCAATGACAGGCTGTCGGTAACGGAACTCACTGGCCAGATCCACTTCCACTGAAATGCCGGCCATCTGCTCGATCATGTACTTCGCCACCAAGCAGGAGTGCCAGGCAGTGCCGCAAGCAATGAGCACGATCCGATGAATTTTCGAAACCGCCTCCGCCGAAAAATCAATGCCGTCCAAGTCGACATCCAAGTCCGCTTCATGCACTCGCGTGCCAATCGTGTCGGTAATGGCGCGGGGTTGCTCGAAGATCTCTTTCTGCATAAAGCGGTCGTAACCACCCTTCTCGACAGAAATCGGATCCCAGGCGATTTGCCTGGGTGGGCGATCTACTTCGTTCCCCGCCTCGTCACAGATGCTTACACCGTCGGGTGTAAGGGAGGCAAAGTCACCATCTTCTATGAAAATCATGCTGCGCGTGTGCGAAAGAATGGCGGGCACGTCGCTGGCCAGATACGTGCGATCCTCACCCACACCGAGAATAATCGGGCTGCCACCGTTCTTCGCCACGACAATGCACTCGGGCTCTTTCTCGGAAATCACCGCCAGGGCGTAGGCACCCTCAAGCTCTGTACAGGCATCGCGCACGGCCGCTAACAAATTCATGCCGCGTTCGACGCGTTCATTGATCAAGTGCGAGACGAGTTCCGTGTCTGTCTCAGACAACACAGCCCCGCCCGCCGCTTGAATCTTTTCGCGCAGAGCAATGTGATTTTCAATAATTCCATTATGCACCAAGGCTACGGAACCGCAGCGATGGGGATGCGCATTGGTTTCCGAGGGCGCGCCGTGAGTCGCCCAGCGCGTGTGGCCAATGCCCACGGGACCGTCCAGCGGATCCTTGCGCAACACCTCTTCGAGGTTGGCCAGCTTCCCTTCTGCCCGGCGCTGAGAGATTTGGCCAGCACCAGCGCTGGGATTCAGGATGGCAACGCCGGCCGAGTCGTAACCGCGGTATTCCAAGCGGCGCAAGCCTTCGATCAGCACGCTGACGGCACCGGGCTCCCGACCCACTGTTCCTACGATTCCACACATGACATTCGGCTCCTGTCTATCCTGTGATCACTATCTGGTGATCACTATCTGGTGATCTAGATTGCGCTCTATTTCTTTTTGCGGTGCTTGATCCAACCTTTGAGATTGCGTTGCTTGGCACGCGCGATGGCCAGGGACCCTGCCGGTACATCATCCGTCAAGGTGGAACCCGCCGCCACCGCCGATCCGTCCTCGATACTTATCGGTGCGATCAAGTTGCTATTGCAGCCAATATTGACGTCGCTTCCCACTTTGGTGCGGTGCTTCTTTTCCCAGTCGTAATTCACAATAATGCTACCGCACCCGAAGCTAGACCCCGTGCCGACATCCGCATCACCAATGTAGGTCAAGTGGGCCGCTTTGACGCCTCGGGCCAGATGGCTGTTCTTCACCTCGACAAAGTTGCCCAGCTTCACCTTGTCCTCCAACTGACAATCGGGTCGCAAGTGCGCCATGGGACCCAACTCCACATCGTTTCCCAATCGGCTGGACTCCACCACGCAGTAGGGCTTGAGGGTCACGCGCTCGCCGAGCACGCTGTCCCCTGTCACGACACAACCCGGCCAGATTACGCTATCGCGTCCGATTTCTACACCTGCGTCTATATAGGTGCTGTCCGGGTCGACAACCGTGACCCCTTCCGACATCAGTCGGTGTAGTGTACGGCCGCGAATCACCTGCGCTGCCTCGGCCAATTCCACTCGCGTATTGACCCCCAAGCTTTCCTCTTCACTCTCCAGCTTGAGCGCCTCGACTCGGCCTCCGGCAGCAATGGCCAATTCGACAATATCGGTGAGATAAATCTCTCCTTGCTCGTTGGACGAATCGACTTTGGCCAAGGTCTCCCAAAGCAACTCCGCATCCACCAGGTAAACGCCCGTGTTGCCTTCTTGGATCTTCAATTCTTCCGACGTCGCATCGGTTTGCTCGACAATTTTTACCACCTGCCCCTGGGCACCGCGCACGATACGACCGGGCAAGGGAACGGGGGCGGTCAACATGGCCAAGGCCGCGCCCGTCTCGCGCTTGAAAGCAGCAAGCTGCTGCAGGGTTTCGGGCAGGAGCAAAGGCGTGTCGCCGTATAAAATGAGCACTTGACCCTCGGCAGCAGCTGGGGAATCCGACAGGGCCGCTTTGGCCGTGAGCACGGCATGCCCGGTTCCATTCTGCTCTTCCTGTAACACAAAGGTCGCGCGCCCTTGAAAGCGAGCTTCGACCTGCTCGGCGTCGCGGCCGATCACCACGGCCAGCCGCCCTGGATTTAAAGCCTCAGCCGCCAGCAGGGAATACTCCAAGAGCGGGCGTCCGCAGATCTCATGCAACACCTTGGTCAGGTTGGACTTCATCCGCGTCCCCTGACCGGCGGCAAGGATCACAACCGACAGATCACTCATCTCCAGATTCCTCCACTTCTCAAAGCTTGACCCCTATGACTCAAAGCCTGACCCCTATGAATAGCCGTTAGAGCTGATAGAGCATCCAATAAACCATGACCCCTGTAACCGAGACCGTCATCCAGACGGGAAAAGCAAAGCGTGCGATCTTTTTGTGTTTCTCGAATTCCTTGCGCGCAGCATGCCACAAGGTCTTTCCCACCAAAGGGACCAGGGCCATGGACAGCAGCACGTGCACCAACAACACCGACAAGTAGAAGACGCGGAGCGCCCCCTCTCCCTCAAAATGCTTGGAGCCCGCGTAGTAGTGATAAGTCACGTAAGACATCAAAAACAAACTCGACGTACCCGTCGCGCTGCCCATGAAAACCTTGTGTGCAAATACTTTTCGATTTCGCACTGCGATGTATCCCGCTGACAGTAGAATGGCGCTAATTCCATTCAGCGTGGCATTCACCGTGGGCAATCCCGAAACATCCATACTAAACGCTGTGGCCTCCCTCTTCTTCCATCCTTGCCATTTGCGTACTACGGGCCAAGAGCCCCGTTTCCGCTGGCAAAACATATCACGTAGCCCCCCGAAAGCGCTTGCCCCACGCCAGCTCCGCGCTTAGTCTGTGCGCAGAAGGAAACGAGGACACCTCCCATTCAAATTTTTGGAAACACCAAGGGCCTGAAGGCCAGCCAAGTCCGTCAGATTGAGCATCTCTACCGCCGCAGCGTCCCCGCTGACCGGCTCCTCACCCAGGAACTTGCGCGCCAACTCACCGAGATTTCATTTTCCAGCAAACGACAGGTGGGCGTGCTGCTGGATCGGCGTGGCAGCGTCACCCACGTCATGGTCGGGGGGCCCAATTCCATCGAAATGCCCGAATGGGGGCGCATGCGCGCTGGCGGCGGGCGCCTGCGCGGCCTGCGCTGCGTGCATACGCATTTCGGCAAGGATCACCTGACTCGGGACGACCTGACCGACCTGGCGGTACTGCGCTTTGATGCCATGATCAGCCTTTCCATGGATTCCCAGGGACATCCCGACCTGGCCTACGCCGCGGCCTTACAACCCGCCAACGCCCAAGGTTCTTCCGTTCAGCACCTCGACCCCCTGCCCCCTTCCCAGCTCACCTGGGATTTCAGACAGTGGATTCGAGAGTTGGAGAGCAACCTGGCCAGCGCTGTGCCCAGCCGAAAGGTGGAAGCTGCGGACCGCGCCATCCTGGTTTCGGTAAGTGCGGGCCGACCCGACGACGACCGCGAATACGCCGTGGCCGAGTTGCAAGAGTTGGCACGTGCGGCCAGCGTGGAGATCGTGAGCGTCCTTACCCAACACCGCAGCAAATCCGATCCCAAAACCGTGATCGGAGCGGGCAAGTTACAAGACCTGGTGATCCAGACCTTTCAACACGATGTGGACTTGGTGATTTTCGATCAGAACCTCAGCGCCACACAGGCACGAAACCTGGCTGAGCGGATGGAAGTGCGCGTCATCGATCGCACTCAGCTCATCCTGGATATCTTTGCGCAGCGAGCCAGTTCGCGAGATGGCAAGTTGCAAGTCGAACTGGCACAGCTGAAATACATCCTGCCGCGCCTGGCTCAACGCGACGACTCTCTTTCGCGTCTGGCCGGTGGCATCGGAGGTCGCGGGCCCGGTGAAACCAAACTCGAAGTGAATCGCCGGCGCGTGCGCGACCGCGTTTCGCGTCTTGAAAAACAGCTGGCCAAGCTGCGCAAGGGCCGACAAGAACGGCGGCGGCGACGCAGTGGATTGCCCATTCTCTCCATCGTCGGATACACCAATGCAGGCAAGAGCACGCTCTTGCGCGCCCTCACTAAGACCGATGTTTTTATCGAAGATAAGATGTTCGCCACCTTGGACCCGTCTTCGCGCAGGCTGCGCTTTCCCCTGGAACGCGATGTCATCATCACCGACACCGTGGGTTTTATTCGCGACCTGCCCAAGGACTTGATCGCCGCCTTCCGCGCCACTTTAGAGGAACTCGAAGAAGCCGACCTGTTCCTACACGTCGTCGATGCCAGCGCCAGTGACCTCGACCGCCGACTGCAAGCCGTTCACGACGTGATCGATGAAATGGGCCTGGGCGATACGCCGGAGGTGCTGGTCTTCAACCAAGTCGACCTCCTCGAGCCCGAACTGGCACAGGCCATTGCCAAGCGTTACCACGCCATTCCCGTATCCGCCTTAAAGAAACAGGGCTTGAAAACCCTGCTTGAGGAAGTCCAGCGGCGCCTCTTCGAAGAACAACACTTCGAAGAGTCCAAGCCTGAAAAGCCTCTGGCCCAACCCAAACACTCGGCTTAGTTAGGGTTCAGATCGGCGATGGTGCGGTCGGCGGCGCGAAGGCCGGATACGAAAGCGTCTTCAATGGATGGGCCCTGCAGATAATCCCCCGCAAAATACAATCGACGCCCGCGCGCGCGTTGATCCTCTTGCACCTGATAAAAGCGAGCCAATTCACGATAACGACCGACTTCAAAACTGGGGCAGGCATTGGGAATCCGGCTCACATCCGACATGGAGCGCTCGCCTTGGAAACGCATGTCGATGCGACCGGCGGCAGCAATCAATTCTTTCTGGATCACTTCGTCAGCAGCTTCCATATGCGCCGCCGCCCAGACGCGCGTGGCCGTAATCCGAATCAGCGTCTTGCCCGCTGGCACGCGCCCGCCGCCTCCACCGGGCTCAACCCAAATGGATTCAATGGGTAAATTTTCACTGTGGGGCACCTGAATCAAGCGCGCATTTTTCGCAAACACGTGATCGAGACCCAGCGTGAGACACAGCCCTGCGCAACCTCTGGACGCGGCCAGGAATTGTTCCTCGGGATAGGACAAGGCCGCTTTGGATAAATTCAAAGCCTGGGCGGGGCCCGTGGCCACCACCACGGCATCCACCGTTTCCCGTTCCTCAACCTCGCTGTGCCAGAAAGAAACTTCAATCTCGCCCGTTGGAGCCAGGTTCAGCGCCGTCACGTCGACGCCCAACCGCGTTTCCACACGCTCGGTAATGGCTCGGATCAATCCGGCAAATCCCGACCGCAGCACAGCGGGTGTACTGCCCAACTGTTTGGCTACGTGTAAAAGAAAGAGGACACGACTCGCTGTCTTTTCATCGGCCAGGGAAGTAGACCCCAACCACGGGCCCGCCCAGCGATGAAGGGAGCTGACACCAAAATACAAACCGACGAAATCGGACATGCTGCGAAAATCAAGCGAGGCGGCCTGCTCGGGCTGAACCGGGTCGAGTAACTCGGCGTAGGATCGCATCAGGCGCGGCAGGCGAAAGATGCGCAGCCCATCGTAAAAACGCACACCGGGAATGCGCATGACTCCGCGCACTTCATAGGGGTCGATCTCATCCACCCCGCTGCGATGATACTGCGCGCGTTCGGCACTGCGCAGTTCGCAAAATTCATTGGCCTGTTCCAGTTCGCGCAAGGCCTCGCGCAAATGCTGATCATGGTTCGACAAGAGCCAGGGGCCCTTATCCACGATGAATCCGCTCTTGACTTCACTCCACACTCGCCCGCCCGGACGTTCTGCCTTGTCGAGCACACTGACGCTGAAACCTGCGCGCGCAAGGCGCCATGCCGCAGAAAGTCCCGCAATACCCGACCCGATGACAATGACGCGCGGAGTGCTCATGAGATGTGAATCCTCTCCAGTTCCGTCACCACGTCCTTCAAGGTTTCAAAGGAATAAAAACTCACGCCGCGGTTTCCCAATTCAAGAGCCAGTGTGTCTTTGGCAAATCCAATATCCGCCGCCAACACGCCACACAAATCCGAGACCCGACCATTTCCAATATGCACGGTGACCACACCTGGATGCGCGGCTCGAAATTCGTTGATACGTCCGCGCTTACACACCCCTGTCCCACACCCGCAATCGGGATTGGGATAGCCGGGCGAGATGCGCCACAGGCCTTCTTCGTAATGCATGCCATTGCAGTCGCAATCGAACTCCACGCCAAAGAGCTCTTTCAAGCGCTGGATATTGTAATCGAATCCGTCTGAGAGCATGCGAAAGGGCACTGCATTCTTGTGACACCAAGCCAACAGATCCTCGGCCCCAGGATCAAGTTCAAGACTGTTGAGAAACTCTTCGAGTTCATCTTCGGGCACGCGCATGCCATCGATCACTTGCATATTGTATTCCCACGCGCTGATCTCTCCCTTGAGGACACGGCCCATCTGGGCTGGCCGCAAGTCGGCAACATATTTCTGAGCCAAGGTAGAGCCCACGTCTTTGACGATGAAGGTGCCGTCAAAATCGCAGAATACGGCAATCTCCCGGACGCTGTTGTCGGCTGCGGTTTTCACGAGATTCTGTGCTGATGATGGGGGCATTCGGCTACTCTGACCTTCGCGCTGAAAGGGAACCAGTGGAAATAAGGAAGGGCTAGTCTAACGGAAGAATGGGCTGGAATCGCGTTCAAGAAGGGCTGGTTTTAGCAAAATTGAGCTGCTGGCTCGGCGAATTGACCACAGGGATCAAGACGGACGGGAGAAAGTGGACCGCCTGGAAACTCGACTGAGAAACGGCCCGCCCCTCTTGCTGGACGGCGCCCTGGGGACGGAGCTAGAGCGCCGAGGCATCGTGTGCGATTTGCCGCTGTGGTCCACGCGGGCGCTCCTGGACTGCCCCGAAATCTTAGGCGAAATCCACAGTGCCTATGCCCGGGCGGGGGCCGAGATTCTCACGGCCAATACCTTTCGTACCCAGCGCAGCACCTTGGACAAACTCGGTCTCGGATCGAGAGCCGAGGAGCTGACAACACTGGCCGTAGATCTGGCGAGAAACTCGGCGAGGGCTGCTCTAGCCCAACCGCCCCCCAGCCTTGGAGAACCCGAGCCGCTGCAGCGACAGATTTGGGTCGCTGGTTCGGCACCTCCCTTGGAAGACTGCTACCGCGCGGATCTCGTACCCGCAGAGCCCGCGCTCTCTGCCGGCCACGAACAGCACTGCGCGGCGCTGGTCCAGGCGGGGGTCGATTTCATCCTGATCGAAACCATGAATTCCATTGCCGAGGCGACGGTGGCTCTGCGGGCCGCGCAGCAGCTGGGAGCGCAGGCCATTGTCAGTTTTTCCATTCTGGCAGAGGGTACGCTGCGCAGCGGGGAGACGCTGGCACAGGCCGTGGACGCGCTGGCACCCGAGCAGCCCTTGGCGCTCCTCATCAACTGTGCGCCCCTGCCCTGGATCGCAGAGCAGCTGCCGGTCTTGCAGCAATCGGGACTTCCCTTTGGCTTCTATCCAAACTTTGGAGCACCCTCTGCCAATCCAGCGGCAGCTTGGGAAAACCCGCTGCAGCCGCTGGAGTTTGCCAACCTGCTATGTCGTGAGGCCCGAAAGGGCGCAAGGCTGCTGGGCGGATGCTGCGGCACCACCCCCGAACACATTCAGCAGCTAAGCCTGCAATTAAGCCCGCCCTGAGACGCAAAATGTGTCACTCCATGCGTCTGGCCTGCCTCTCTCTTGCCTAGTAGAGCAGCTGCAATTCCAATAAACACGGAATAGAAACTTTCTTTCCCTTTATTATCAGTATGTTACTAAAATGCGCAGCTTTTCTGGCACAGGGGTTGCTCTTATAAGTGCTTGCGAAGAGAAATTCTGTGGCACCCCGGGTCGAGTACCCCTCCTTTCGCTTTGTTGCGAAAACCTGATTCGGGCGAATTCATAGATGAACTGCCCCTTCGCATTACAGCGCCCGAGCCGGGTACCCCTCCCTTCGCATTGTTTGCGAGGATTCGGCTCGGGCGCTCCCTATTTTCAACATAAAACTATTTTTCAGATGAATGGGTTCGATGCTACGAACGGGATGGCTACCTGTTCAGGCGCCTCCCAAGCTTGTCCACCAACTCTTCGACATAGCTAGCCTCTGCTTCGCTCACCGGAATTTCCCGCAACAAAACCTCCAACTCTCGAACCAGAGCTGTCGATTCCATGGAACGGGTCCTGTTGCGCTGCAAACTCAAGCCCACACAGCGCAAGGCGGTCGGACTGTCTCCCGCCAATAAAGCAGCTCTGGATTTGAGTAGGAAATCTCTGGTTGTGCCATCGTTCCCCGCGGTAATGGCGGTCAATAGATCAACCGCTTCGGCTCCCTTTTCTGGATCTCCACTGGCGACTCGCCAACGAGCTCGCAAGCGCAAGGCATCCTCGTACAACACATCGCGACGCTGTATTTCAGCCAAGCGTACTTCAAACTCTTGGATGGCTCCCTCGTCGCTGGCTTGCCAGGCTTCCAACACGGCCTGGGCTGGCTCCTTCAAACGACCCACGCGCTCCCACGCTTTGGCTCTTCCACGCTGCAACTCATTGGCCAGGAAAAGGACCCGAAATTCGCGCGCGCGATCGGCCTGGTCCGGGTTGTTTTGGATCCAGGTTTCAAGTCTGTGCAACCCTTGGCCGCGCCGCTCGGTTGCAAACTCAATCTGCGCGATGATGAGTTCGCTGTCTTCCTCCGTTGCGGCGCCCTGAACAAGTGCATTCAAACGAGACTGCATGGGGCGTACATCCAAACTGCGCTGCGCCAGGAACACGAGGTCTAGATCTGTTTTGACACGCAATATTGGATCAAATTTGGCCAGCAATCGATCCGCGCCTTTCGCTTTGATCGGACTCGACAAAATACGCGGTGAACGTGTTTGCAAAATATTTTGATCATCCGTACTCACCGCCACGTTCTCGGAAAACAGGCGGACACCCTCCTCATCAAGAGCAATGGACATCGCCACTTCTTCGACGGATTGAATGCCCTTTCGCAAGAAGCTTTGCGGTGATGCAGCGATGGCTTGCGCAGCCGTCTCTTCAATGGGCAATGGCTCCTCGGAAGCGATAAAGAGAACCGCTCCATAAGGGGGCGGGCGGTAGACGCGCACGTGGGGAAAGACGTCCTGCAAGGTCGCCATCAGCACGCGCAGCAACTCTTCGTCAACAAAGTTCAACCCGATCCACTGTACGAAAACACCCGCTGGATTGAGGTGCGCCTTACTCAGCTCAAAAAACTCTTTGGTGTACAAATGAGAAGCACCGGCGGTCCACGGATGAGAGGGCTGGGACACGATGGCGTCATAGCGTTTTTCAGTGAGCACCATGGCGCCGCGTGCATCATTTTCAATCACGCGAATTCGAGGATCTGCCAGCGGGTCCAAGAATCGTCGTGAAGCAATAAAGCGATTCGCCTCAATCACAGCGGGCTCCAACTCAATCACATCAATGTGTTTGACCGAGCGGGGAACATCTTGAACGACCAACCCACCGCCAAATCCAATCACCAGCAAGTCTTCGGTGTCAGGCCGCGCCAAACTCGGCAAGGAACTCAACCAAGGATTCGTCAAATCACCTGAGACATCATTGGCGGGACGTACTCCCGCTTCGGGCAAACCATTGGTCGTCACAAACCAGGCACCGTCGCGTTCCCTCAGCAGCACATTGGCACTGCGCCCCACACGAGAAAAAGTAATTTCACCCGCCAAGACCGCCCTATTCATCGATGAGAAGCGAAGTAATTGCCACGGCGTTTGGGGAGGGACGACCCAGAAGACCAAGCCGCACAACACTGATGCCATCAACAAGCCTTTGTGCCAGGTTTCGGAGAGAAGTGCTGCTGCCAACAGGGCCAGGAGCAGGTTCGTCCCTGCAAAGAGAGCCATGCTCGTGGCAAAGCCAAAAGCGGGGATGACATAGTATCCCGCACCCAAAGCTCCCAGGATGGCGCCGATGGTGTTCCAGGCATAAACCCGCGCGCTTGCGGGGCCTGCGTCTTCTTCTCCCCGAGCGGTGATGCGAACAGCAAAAGGAAAGGTGGCACCAATGGCCAAGGTAGAAGGCAACAAAAGCAACATCGCCAAACCAATATCACCCAGATGAACGCCCGAAATCACAGGGCCTTTCCAAAGCGCGATCCATGCGGGTATTTGATCCATGCAAGCAAAGGCGAGAAGAACGCTCACGGCAATGGCTAATTGCGAGCAGGCAAAACCGATGACAGCACGTTCACGGGTCGTCGCAAAGCGAGCGGCCAAGGCGCTGCCCAAGGTCAAACCCGTAAGAAAACTCGCCAACATGGTGGAAAAGGCATACACCGTTCCGCCCAACACTTGATTGAACAAGCGCGTCCAGAGCACCTCGTAGGCGAAGGACGTGACTCCCGACAAGAGGATCAGAGGCAAGATGCGATCGGCGCGTATCCAAGCTCGTGCCTTGGATCTCTCCGCCACAGATTCTTGCCGCGGCAAGCGGGGATGCGAGCGAGCCAGCACAGCGGCTAAAGCAAAGACGATAAAGTTCGTGACCACGCCGACCAGCAAGGTTTGAGAGAGGCCCAGGCGGGGCAGAAGAACAAATCCCGCTACCAGTGTCCCCAAAATGGCGCCCAGGGTATTGATCGCGTAAAGCGCTCCCACCCGACGACCCAACTCTTCATCCCGGCGAACCGCGTAACGCGTGAGAAGCGGCAGCGTTGCACCCATCATGGCCGTGGGGACGAGCAAAATCAAAAAGGAACAACTTACGTAGAACAGAGCCAGCCCCAACCCAGAGGAAGCGGGGGGGCCATCTGCCTGACCAAACAGCAGGGCACTGAGGAAGGTGGAGGCAGCGATGGCCTTGGGAATCATCAAGGCCGACAATCCGATGCCGCCTTCCAAGAGCCCATACACCAAAACAGGTCGGCTTACGCGATGAGCAAGCCTACCGGCAATGGCTGCACCCAGCGAAAGCCCGCCCATATAAGCTGCCAGCACTGTCGCAATGGCCAGTTCGGAAGTGCCAAAGACGAAGCTAAACTCACGCATCCAAGCCGTCTGATACAGAAGCGCCGCAAAGCCGGACAGCAAGAAGAACGACAGCACAAATAGAAACGAACGATCAAGCTTCACCTTCGATATCCTCGACAGTCTCACCAATGGGTGGAAGCAGCCAATGCCCGCGACGAGTTGGCCCCTGCAATGCATCTTGTAGGACGCGTAAAAATTTGGCTCGGGGCCATTCCTCAGCGCCAAATCGTTCTAAATGATCTGTATGCACCTGACAGTCAATCAGTTCGATCCCCAAGCTGGCAAGTTGGCGTACCAGGGTAACGAAAGCCACCTTTGACGCGTCAGCGCGCAGGGAAAACATGGATTCGCCAAAAAAACAATCGCCCAGGGAAACGCCGTACAATCCACCAACCAGCGTCTCACCCTCCCAGGCTTCCGCCGAGTGAGCAAATCCCAGTTCGTATAACTTGATATAGGCCTGCTCCATCTCCAAGGTAATCCAAGTCCCCTCTTGATCGGGGCGAGGGACTTCGGCACATGCCCGCACCACGCGAGCAAAAGCCGTGTCAAAACGAACCTCATATCGCCCGGCGGCGATCTGTTTGCGCAAGCTTTTTGAGACGTGGAGATGTTCTGGCAGCAACACCATGCGTGGGTCTGGAGAAAACCACAGAATGGGTTGGCCTTGGGAATACCAAGGGAAAATGCCCATGCTGTAGGCCAGCAGCAACCGCTCGGGACGCAGGTCACCCCCCACGGCCAACAAACCACTTTCTTCGGCCTCTTCCGGTTTCGGGAAGATGGCTTCATCACTCAGTTCATACACGGGCACCCGGGCTCTCCCCAATGCCTCGCCTGCGCAGCGCACGGCGGGCCGCCCCCGCCAGGTACACGGAGCCTGTCACGCATAATAGATCCTCAGCACCCAGCTGATTCACGGCCATCTCCAATGCCTCGCCCAAGACAGGGTGCGACCGAACAGCAACTCCCGGTGCGAAAGTCAAAACTTCCGCCGCCAGTAAATCCGCAGAGAGTGAGCGCGTGGGCTCTGCCTCCGTGGTGATGACGCAATCCACTCCCTCCAAAAGCGGGCCAAGGACAGAGCTCAAATTTTTGTCTGTGGAAATAGAAAGAAGAAGGCAGCGCTTTCGGTGAGGAATCTCGTTCAAGGACTCCGTCAACCTGCGTGCCGACGCTTCCGTGTGTGCGGTATCAATGATGATGCCAGGCGCGGAGCTGAAAATTTCCACCCGGCCGGGCAAGCGAGCTTGAAGGAAACCTTCCCGAGCCGCATGCTCCAAGGCTGCGGGTTCGTAACTACCCAGGCGCTGCGCACAGGCAATGGCCAGGGCTGCGTTCTGCACCTGATGCGATCCCACAGTGGGCAATGCTGCCGAAAAGTTTAAGTCCGCCGAACGATAATGCAGCCGCTTTCGGCCCATCTCTTCCGCACTGGCTTCGACCTCATAATCCTTTCCGGCCAAGCAAAGCGGCGCCCCTTGTCGACGCGCCTGCTCACACACCACATCGAGCGCCTCCGCCGCCAGGGCGCCCACCACGACAGGTCGGCCCGGTTTAATAATCCCCGCCTTTTCTGCAGCTATTTTGGCCAGCGTATCTCCGAGCCGATCCATGTGCTCCAGCTCGATACTGGTGATGCAAGCCACTTCCGCGTTGACGATATTGGTCGAATCCAAGCGTCCACCGAGCCCGACTTCAAGAATGACCCGCTTCACTCCGGCTTCTTTGAAAAGCACAAAGGCCGCAGCCGTCGTAACATCAAAAAAACTGGGTGCGCGGGCAGCGTCCTCGGCCTGCAAGGCTTCCACGTGGGGCCGCAATGTAGCCAGCACCTTTGCCAGCTGCGCTTCTTCAACTTCGCCGCCCTGAATTCGGAAACGTTCCGTCCAGCGTTCTAAATGGGGTGAAGTAAAGGTGCCTACGCTTTCGCCCGCCGCCATCAGCAAACTTTCCAACCACAGTGCCGTGGATCCCTTCCCTTTGGATCCAGCGATGTGTACGACGGAAAGATTGCGCTCGGGATGGCCCACACGATCGAGTAGGCGCTGAATTTTATCCAGCCCGAAATAGGTGTAGGGCGTCTCGGGGGAGCGCTCAACGTTGATTAAGCTTTCAAGATAGGCGCCTGCTTCTTCCAACACCTCAAGACCTTTATCGTGGGGATTTCGTCCACCCCATGCTGCCAAAAAAAAGAGCGAGACGGCTACCCGTCTCGCTCTTTAAATGAATCAGCTTCCTTTTGCGCCTACTGTGCCAGGTATCGATTGTCCTTTCGGTACTTTTTGACCGCGGTACTCGTCGTTTCGTTGGCTGGCGAAAAGAACTTCACCGCATGTCCGCACTCAGCGCAAACCTTGTAGTGAAAGTTGAAGCCTTCGATCTCCTCGGGTGTTCCTTGAATCTCACGGTTCTTTTCCGTGCAGCATTTCGAAGGAAAGGGAGGAGATACAATTTCTTTTGGAAAATTGTTCTCTGGGTTCAGATCCGTGCTATATCGAATGATCGTAGCCGTCGGCCGATTTGCGCGGATATCATCATTCTGCTTACGTATGTTGCTACCGATTCGTCTCAAAGGGTTCCCCTTATGGGATAAAGGAACCCCGCGAGCGTTAGGCGCGCGCGGGGGAACGGTGGAAGGTACCATCTCTTATCTTGGCTAGCAAGTGGATCGCATAAAAGACCTCGCAAAAAACACTGTTTTTCTCGCCTCCAAGGCCCCTCCGGGTCGTTTTAGTGGGCCTTTTTGCCTATTTTTTGCCGGTGCCGGATTTCTCGGGGCTCTGCTTCTAACAAATCCAGGCCTGGCCGAACCTATTTCAAGCCAGGCTGCCGTCGAAACCGAGATTGAAGAAGCGCTTCAACTGCAAGAGGCCCTGCTCAAGCAAGTCACTCTCGATACCGGCGATACCGGGCCTTCCCCATCCGATGAAAATTCCCTGAATACGGCTGGCAAGCTGGACTGGAACCGAACACCCAAAGCCCCCGTTGAGCGAGCCATCCCCGAGGCATTGTTTGACGAGGAAGTCACCGTCATCGACAAAGGTACCTGGTCGAACAGCAAAGACATTCGAGTCCTGCGCCTTTCCTTGGATGTCGACAACAACGGCAAGCCGGAACAAGTTCGCTATCTGGATTTCACTACACGATCGTGCATTCGCGTAGAAGAGGATCGCAATTACGATGGCCTGCTGGATGCTTGGAGTAGCTACAACACGAGCGATCAAACCTTGCATCAGCGCCTGCTCGACGACGATGACGACGGGAAAGCCGACCACTGGGAAACCTATGCTGCAGGTCGCTTGAACACCCTGGAAATCGATCGCGATGGAGATGGGCACATCGACGTGAATCGAGTCTACGGCCAGGAGTTTCTCGACAGGGAAGAGCACGACACCAATGGGGATGGTCAAATGAATCGCTACGTGATTTTCAAAAATGGCGAGCGGCGTGAAGTGCATGAAGATCTCAATCACGACGGTGAAATCGATGTCATCTCGTTTTACGAAAATGGAAAACTCAGACGCCGTCAGATCAAACAAGCCCCTCTGACGGAAAACCGCTGACGAGCTAGTCTTCTACCGGATTCAATTCGAGTTCTTTGCGCAGTTCTTCGCGCTTGCGGAAATCGTCAATGCGCTTTCGCTCCAACAAGAGTTGCAAGACTTTATTGCGTCGACGAATTCGATCGAGTTCAAGCAAGAGTTCCTTATCGCTCAACCCACTCAAACGAAATTCAAATTCCAGGGTCGTATTCACGCGCTTTCCCGAGGACGCCAGGGCGGTCACCCGCACCTGGTTTGTCCCTTCTTTTACAGGGACAAACCCTGAAAAATGCCCATCGGGAGAGAGATGCACGTCAGTGGAGAAATCTCCCGTGGTGAGGTTGGTCAACACGACATCTTCGATACTTGAAAAGCTGACACCTTGTAACAAGGGCACGATGTCGGCCGGGTTTCGCACAGGAACGTATTCACCCAGGCTGACTCGAGCAATTTCCGTCGCGGCCACCGGCTCCGTCAAAGCTCCCATTCCAATGGCATAACAGTGGATGGGTACCCCGGCGCTGCGTGCCAATTGTGCGGCGCGCACAGCGGCCTCGATATCTCCAGCATCCACGACATCGGATCGGCCCATGGGGAAAGAGGGACTGCCATCCGTCAAAAACAAAAGAACTGATTTTCGTTCGGGATCATGTCGACTCTTCGCCCCAGGCAAACCAGCCAACTCCCGCAAGCCGAGCCGAATACCCGCTTCAAAGTTGGTCGCGCCATGCCCGCCTCGCCTCTCGATTTTCTCAAGGGCTTCCAACACCCGTGCATAGCTACGTGTCAATGGCACGTGAAGCACGGCGTCTCCCTCTACGCCGCCGACTCGCAAGCCAGTCTCCACATTCACGGGTCCTGAAGAAAAGGTGAGCAGTCCCACTCGAACTCGCTCGGGCGATAAGCCCTCAATCAATTTTCGCGCGGCCAACACTTCTGCGGCGAGTACCGAATCACCTGGGTCCGTGGAGACCATGTCCTCGGGGTAGGTCCCGGGCGCCACCAACTCAAGACGCGGATCCATTCCCAGTGTCCCATCGCCATCGACGTCCGTCCCGCTGGGTTCGTTGGTCGATCCCGATACATCCAGGGCCAGCATCAGGTCGTAACCCGGTGGCGGAACGGAATCCACGGTGGCCAACCCCCGCACTTCGGCCAGATGCACAGCGTTGGATACCTCTCCACCCGCTGCCGGGGTTTCAATTCTCAGACCGACTTTGGGGCCGGTATCCGAAGCTGCGCTGGCCACCCGACTCCCGACCAAAGAACTCGATCCTGTGCAAATCAATACTGCAAGCATAAGAAGGCGCAGCGAAAACGAGAAGGTTCTCAACATTCTTTGCAAACTCGATTTCATTGTCACTCGATTCAAATCAGGCATGAGGAGAGACTACCGCAAACGGCTCCTGCGTCGAAAAGAAGGGTCGTGACCTCGGGTTGAATCAGGTATTTTTACCCTCCCATGGCCACCGACCTGATCGACATCACGACCTACCTCGAACAGTTTCGCGATGAACCGGTACTGTATCGCGCCAATCTCGGCAATGGCGGAGACGCCGTCGTCGCCTCGGCCACCCTGCAGCTCTTTGATCGCTGTGGCCTGCAAGTTGAAATGTGGTCTGAAGATTCCAATCCAGACGGCCGCATCGTCATGTACGGAGGCGGGGGGAATCTCACCCCTTCCTACCACGACGCTGCCGACTTCATCGAAGCCAACCACTCTAGAGCCAAGAAATTTGTCCTACTGCCACATACCATTGATGGAAACGACGACTTATTGCGGAGCCTGGGCTCCAACGTGGATTTGATTTGCCGTGAGCCACTAAGCTATGCGCACGTTCAAAAAGTACGCGGCGAGCAAGACCTCTACCTCGCCGACGATCTCGCCTTGTCCTTGGATGTTCGCGCCATCCTCAACGGGGGTTTCCCAGACCTTCAAGGCCATGCAAAAGAGAGGAAGTACTTGCGACGCTACGCCCGCTTAAAAAGGAACCTCTTCATTCTGCGGCGTTACAGTGAACTGCGGTCGCTTTTATCGCACCGGGGGCTCAAGGAAGTGCGCTGCTTTCGCGGCGATGTCGAAAAAACACTGGAGCCCATTCCTCCTTTGAATTTTGACTTGTCCAGGCGCGTCCCCTCAGACCGGGCCATGACCGATCCTCGCACGATCCAAATGGCCACCTTCTCAATCCTTAGCTTTCTCCAACATTTCGATATTCTGCGCACGAACCACCTGAACCTGGCCATCAGCGCACTGTTATTGGGAAAGCAGGTGCGGCTGTATCGAAATTCCTACTGGAAGAACCGGGCGATCTTCTATAGCTCCTTGGCCAATCGATTCGAATACGTGATCTGGGTTTCTTAAACCGGACACCTACCGAAGATTTACTGTTTCGATGCTGTGCTTTGTGGAGGCTCTTGCCCGACAGCCCTCCCCTTTTGTCCCCGGGCTCACTACTGTCCAGGCTCTCCATTCCGTGGTCCCGCGGAAGCCTTCATGTCCAGAGTGATCAGTGCGGCCTTGCATGGCGTCCAAGGCCAAGCCATTGAAGTCGAGGTTCGAATCAGCGCCCAACTCCCGCGCATTGATATCGTCGGGCTGGCTGAAACCACCGTGCGCGAAAGCAGCGCCCGGGTGCGTGCGGCCATTACTTCCACCGGACTGCGTTTCCCGGGGCAGCGCGTCACCGTCAACCTGGCACCCGCAGGACTGCGCAAGTGTGGCGCCGGTTTGGATCTCCCCATTGCCATCGCCATCCTGGCCGAGGCCGGAAACCTCGAAGCCGAGGACTTGCTTCATCTCGGACTCATCGGCGAACTCGCCCTCGATGGCCGCCTGCGACCCGTACGCGGCGCCTTGGCCCTGACCCTGGCCGCCCGACAGGCGGGCTGCCAACGCATGATTCTCCCCACTGCTAATGCCGCCGAGGCGGCTTTGGCCCCGTCCATTCAGATCTATCAAGCCGATACCCTGCAGGAGGTGATTGCCTTCCTGTTAAGCGGCGATCCTCTCCAACAGGTCTCTCCAACCCCGCCCCTTGATTGCAATGAAGCCATCCCGGACTTGCTTGACGTGCGCGGGCAGGAAGAGGCCAAACGCGCACTGACCATCGCGGCGGCGGGAGGACACGCTTTGCTTTTGCAAGGTCCACCCGGCACAGGGAAAAGCATGCTGGCCAAACGCCTGCCCGGGCTCGTTCCTTTTCTAGACGAGCAGGAAGCTCTCGAAGTCACGCGCATTCACAGTGCAGCCAATCAACTGCAAGATCGCGAGCCCGCACTCATCACGCGACGTCCCTTTCGCGCCCCGCACCAAACCACCAGCGCAGCGGGCCTCTTTGGAGGAGGCACACCCCCTCGCCCCGGAGAAGTCTCCCTCGCTCATCGCGGTGTGCTGTTCCTGGATGAGCTCCCTGAATTCCAAGGTCGAGTCCTCGAACAAATGCGCCAGGTTCTCGAGGATCGGCAAATTTTGCTCTCGCGTGCGAACTATCACTGTCGCTTTCCGGCACATTTTCAACTCATTGCCGCAGCCAACCCCTGCCCCTGCGGTTGGTATCAAAGCGGCTCCCGAGATTGTCGCTGTGATGACGGTGTGATTGCGAAGTACCAATCGCGCGTTTCTGGCCCTCTGCTCGATCGCATCGATCTGCGCGTGCGTGTACAGCCCTTGGAGTGGAACAGCTTGGATGCTCCCCCTTCGGGCCCCAGCAGTGCACAGCTGCGAGCCCAGGTGCAAGTCGCGCGACAGTGGCAATCGCGCCGCTTAGTGAAGTTGACAGGCCGAACCAACTCCGAGATCCCTGACAAAGTCATTGACGATCTGGTCGATGCAACGCCCGATGCCCGGACCTTGCTGGGACGTGCCGTCGACCGACTCCACCTCTCGGCTCGCGGCGCCCGTCGCACCCTGCGCACCGCCCGAAGCATCGCAGACTTGAATGCCGAGCAACGCGTAGGCCCTGAAGCCATCTCAGAAGCCCTGCACTACCGCCCCGAGGTCGAGAACTGACATCCTTCTCACAGGACGTCCTCGCATTTCTCGCTATCCTCTCCAACTTCAGCAGATCAGTGGAAGAGGCGAGGAGAGGCGAAAGATGAAAGGCATCGTACTGGCAGGCGGATCGGGCTCGCGACTTCACCCGGTCACCTTGGGCACGAGCAAGCAACTCTTGCCCATTTACGACAAACCCATGATCTACTATCCGCTCTCCTGCCTGATGCTGGCTGGCATTCGCGAAATTTTGGTCATCACGACACCGGAAGAACAGAGTGCCTTTCAACGCCTATTGGGCGACGGCACACAATTTGGCCTTTCCATCCAATACGCCATTCAGCCAAAGCCGGAGGGCTTGGCCCAGGCCTTCCACATCGGCGCCGAGTTCGTCGGCCAGGACCGCGTCGCCCTGGCCTTGGGCGACAATATTTTCTACGGCCACGGGTTCGCCGAACTCCTGGTCAACGCCGCCGAACACGAAGAAGGGGCAACGGTCTTCGGCTATTGGGTTCGGGATCCTGAACGCTACGGCGTCGTCGAGTTTGACAAAAATGGATCCGCCTTGGGCATTGAAGAGAAGCCCGCCGTGCCACGATCCAACTACGCCGTGACCGGGCTTTACTTCTATGACAACCACGTCCTTGAAATCGCCCGCGACATCAAACCTTCAGCGCGTGGCGAGTTGGAAATTACAGATGTAAATCTCGCCTATCTACAAGCCGGCACGCTTCAGGTGGAGGTGATGGGCCGGGGATATGCCTGGCTCGACACCGGGACTCACGAATCCATGTTGCGCGCGTCCAACTACATTGAGACCATCGAAGAACGACAAGGACTCAAGGTGGCGTGCTTGGAAGAAATCGCTTTTCGGAAGGGTTACGTCGATCGTGAGCATTTGCTCCGCGCTGGCGAAAAGCTTTCTAAGACCTCTTACGGACAATATCTTCTCGCAGTCGCTGATGAGGATAAACTTTTTTGAAGTTCCAGAACACCAACATTCCTGGCGTGATCCTCATCGAACCCAAGGTATTCGGGGACAGTCGCGGATTTTTCTTTGAGTCCTACCACGCCGAGAAATTTCGCGCAGGCGGCGTCCCTCTTCCCTTTGTACAAGACAACTGCTCCAAATCAGCCAAAGGCGTATTGCGCGGTTTGCACGGCCAGTCTCCCCACCCTCAAGGCAAACTCATCCAAGTCATCGAAGGGGAGATCTATGATGTGGCCGTCGATGCGCGCAGAGGTTCTCCCACCTATGGTACACATATAAGCGTCACTCTCTCAGCGGAGAACAGGCACCAACTCTACGTACCCCCCGGTCTGATTCACGGCTTCTGCGTCACTAGCGAGGCGGCCCAAGTGCAGTACAAGTGCACCGAGCTATACCACCCCGAGGCCGAATTCAGTGTCGCCTGGAACGACCCCGATCTAGGCATCACCTGGCCTACTGAGAATCCAATTTTGTCAGAGAAAGATCAGAACGCGCCGTGTTTGCGCGACGTGCAAGAGAGATTGGTTCCTTACGAGTCCTAGCCCGGACTATTCACGTGCCTCGTCTTGATTGGACGCTGAGGCAACACGCTCGACTCAGAATTCTTCTTCGACGTCCCAGCTTGCCGAATCTTGCTCCTCTTGCTGCAGAATGCGGAAGGAAGCGCCACAGGAACAGCAAACCACCGAGTCGCCCACGCTCTCATCCCCGGCCAGGAAGAACTCGACCTCACAAACGGAACAAGCGGCTTTCAGCTTGGGCATCGCGATTTACTCCTGGTGTTCTTGTTCTGGGGGTCACTCTTCGCGGCAACTTTCGCAGTGGCCATAGAGTTCGTATCGGTGGCGCAGCAGTCGAAATTTATAGCGAGTTGCAATTTCTTCCTGCGCAGCTTCGATCATGGCGCATTCGAACTCGACGATTTTCCCGCATTTCATACACACCAAATGGTCGTGGTGTTCTTGTTTGATTTCGAACCGAGTGACACCGTCATCAAAATGAGTTTCCTCGGCTAAGCCGGCGTCACAAAACAGCTTCAGGCTGCGATAGACAGTGGTAAACCCGATTTTCGGGTGGAGTGCCCGCACACGCTGAAACAATTCGTCGCCCGAAACATGCCCTTTTGCCGCAAGAAACACGTCCAAAATTGCATCGCGCTGCTTCGTATGCTTCAAATTCTTCGTATCGAGATAAGCACTCAGTGCTTTGTGTTCCAGCCCATCGGTCATAATTCCACCTTAATACAGTCTCTGTGCTCATTCAATTCTCAGAACGAACTCAACTGGCTTCCAACAATTCTTCAGCAAGTTCCGCCACGCGATCCTCAGCATGGAAGGCGAGAACCTTCAACTGGGACTTCAAGCTCGACCCCGCGTAGTCGTACTCTCCTTGAAGCAACTCCTCCAGGGCAGCGCATATCAGGTCGCTGTCGTGCGAATCGAGAAAGATGCCCAGCAGGACTAAATCCTTGGGAATACCTTCAGCGTCAAAATACGCCCGACAGGCCCTGGGCAAATCTTTCGTACCATGCGCGGCGTGAACTTCCTTCGCCAGGCGATCCGCTTCAGTGTCGCCTTTCTTGGAGAACAGTGCTCGCTCGGCACTGCGCAGGTATTCCGTCGTAGCAACTTTTTCCCTGGCCTGTGCCGCTTCACCGCGCGGTTTTCTGGGGCCCTTTTCGCCTCCACCTTCACGACGCAACCGATCCCGCTCGCTATAGCTCAACTTCCGCCCGTCTCCATCGCTCATCGAAGCTCTCCCCTGTTTGAACCCTCAGCTTGGCCGTTCCCAGCCGAGCCGGACCGGGTTCCCGCGATCACTTCCAAATTATGCTTCGCTGCTTCATTCCGACAGTCTAAATCAATGGCACGGCGAAAGGCTTGGGCCGCCAATTCATTTTTCCCTTCACCGAGGTAAGCCAATCCCAAATGGTTCTGCACCTGGGACGCTTGAGTCGGATGCTCGACAAGAACGGCGGCTTGCGACAGCGCTTCACGCGCCTCGGAATACTCTCCACGCTCCAAGGCTTCGGTCCCCTGAACATGTAGCCGCGGCCCTTCGAGGGCTCCGCAGCCAATCGAGCAAACCAGACTCAGCACCCATCCAATTCTTTTGACCCACATCGCCCACATATTGAATCCGATTCTTGTGGAGATTCAACGCACAACACGCCTCGCACGCCCCCGGGGGCCAGTCTTTTCACCTTTCGCGCATCCATCCGATCCCAGTGCCGCCGACGAAAAGGCTATCGCTTAAATGGTAACACCTGAAGCCTACACGCTCGCATCAGGCGCGCTGCAACCCGATCTCCAAGGTTTCGCCTTCGATATTGACTTCTTGAAGGCTGGCTTCGGCAGGCCCCTGCTCATACAGGACGACTTTCGTCGCCAGACACTCGCGTTTGAGCTCTTCGAGGTTGGCCGAGACCACCTCCAAGATGCGGCTGCTCCCCGTTAGAAACAGCTCAATGCGATCGGTGTATTCCAGATCCAGTTCCTTGCGATAGGTCTGCACGCGATTGAGAACTTCTCGGAACAGTCCTTCTTCGATGAGCGCGGGGGTGAGCTCCGTGTGCAACACGACAACCCCCGCAACACCGCTGGCAGCGGCAAAGCCCTCACGCGCCTCCAAACTCACCGCCATTTCTTCAGCGGAAAGCGCAAAGCTCTCCCCTTCCACGTCGAGATGAATGCATTGCTGTTCCTGCAACTCGTGCAGAAGGGATGCACCATCGGCATCGGCCAATACCGCTTTGAGCGATTTCATTTTCTTACCCACGCGTGGACCCAAGGCGCGGAAGTTGGGTTTCACCTGGTAGGTCACAAACTCGTCGGCGTTCTCTGTGAAATGAACTTCGTGCACGTTCAATTCTTCGTTCATGAGTTCCAAGTGCTTTGCAATGGCAGCCCGCTGGCCATTGTCGGCCAGAATAATCTCCGCCGTTTGCAAGGGCTGACGGACACGCAATTTCTGCGCCGTCCTCACTTGTAAGCCCAAGGACACCAACTCGCGTACGACTCCCATCTCCTTGGACAATTCCTCATCGATCAAGTTCTGATCGAGTGCGGGGTAATCAGTGCAGTGAACGCTCACTTCATCTTCGGGTCCGCGCAAATTGCGCCACATCTCGTCAGTGGCGAAGGGCAGGAACGGTGCGAGCAACTTCGCCAAGCTCGTCAGGCACTGATACAGGGTCCAATAAACAGCGCCCTTGTCGGCAAAATGTTCTTCGTCACTGGGCAACCAGAAACGCGCGCGACTCCTGCGTACGTACCAATTAGAAAGTGCATCTACAAAATCAGACAGCGCCTGCGTCGACTCGTAAATCAAGAATTGGTCCATACGCGTGCGCACTTCTTGAATGGTCAAAGCCAACTCGGAGAGAATCCAGCGGTCGAGCAATGCGCGTTCGCCAAGCGGCGGCGGACCCGCCTCGGCGAAGGGGCCCGCATTGGGATTAAAACCGTCGATTTCGGCGTAGATGCTGAAGAAGGAATAGACGTTCCGCAGCTTGAGGGGCAGTTCGCGCTGCAACTCGCGCACCGCTCGCAGAGAAAAGCGCGTGCCATTCCAAGGGGGATTGGAGGCGTAAAAGAACCAGCGCACAGCATCAGCACCCGGTGCTGGCATACTGGGATCTTCCACCATCACCTGAAACCGATCTTCCAACTGCGGCACTTCCACGGGGCGTGTACTCAAGCCACTCGGCGCCAACTCTGCACCCAGGGTTTTTCGATCCGCCTCTGACAAGGCAACGACGCGGCGCGGCATCTTGGCCGGAATCAATGTCAGCGTGAGCGCGTTCTCCGGGCTTTCGCCACGATACACCTGTACCTGCGCGTTCTCCCCGCGAAAGTCCAAGCCTTCGTAATCTTCTCGCGCAATCCTGGCTTGACCCAGCTCCACCGCGGCATCGCCCTCTCCGTCGACCACGGCAAAGCCCATACGCACGCAATCCAAAATGACTTCGGGCGAGGTGTAGTTCCCCTTGCTCTTACTCTCTTTTTTTCCGTGTCGATCCTGAACATGGCCCAACACGAGGCAGGTCTGATAAGGATGAGGCTCTGTTCGACCCGGGTTGAGCAGGCTGGAGACCATGAGCTGGGAATAAAACCAACCGCGCGTTTGATCAATGGCCTCGCTGATGAAATCAGCGGGGAAGTTAGCCTTGTACTGCTCTTCACCCTGATGTGGATAACCCCATTGAGCAAAGGGCATGCAGCCCGAATCAAACCAGCAATCAATCACTTCGGAAACGCGTCTGTAGGTTCCTTCTTCACCGGGCTTCTGCCAGGTCACCTCATCGATCCAAGGTTTGTGCACGCGCAAGTCCGGGCACAGGTCGGGGTCTTCTACCAAGGCTTTGTCGAATACCTCAAAGGCCTTGGGATTGCGCTCGAGGATCTGCGCCACTGAAGCGGGAGCATCCATGGCGCCCGTGACATCGTTGATCCAGATATTGAGCGGCGTTCCCCAAAAACGCTCGCGCGACAAGGCCCAGTCCTGGTTATTGGCCAGGAAATCTCCAAAGCGGCCATTCTTGATGTGCTCGGGCAACCAATTGATCTTCTGATTGATGGCAATGGCTTCGTCAATTTTATCCGTGGTGCGGATGTACCAGGCGGGGCGCGCGTATTGAATCAGGGGATCCTTGTCCGAACGCACGCAGAAAGGATAGTCGTGGCGCACGCGCTCCAGGTGCCAGCATAAATCATCCTCTTTCAAATCGCGCGACAGATCGCTGTCGGCCTGCTTCACCCAACGGCCAGCGTATTTTTCAGGCGCGATTTCGGGATCGTATCCACCGTCGGGCAGTACCGCGTTGAGAAGGGGAATACTGGGGTCTTGCTGCTGCAACTTCTGTAGTTGTGCAAAGTCCTCTTCACCAAAAGCGGGAGCAATGTGCACAATTCCCGTACCGGAACTCACTTCCACAAAATCGGCGTCGATGACTTTCCACAACGCATCATGGGCTTCGCGCTTGGCAAACCAATCAAAAGGCGGCTCATAGGCACGCCCCACCAAGTCGGTTCCCGGGAAGCTGCGTTGCACCGTAAGGTCTCGGCCCACTTTTTCCGCCAGGCTCTCCACCAATTCCTCAGCCATGATCAAGCTTCGCGCGGGCACGCCCTCGTCATCACCGGGATCCTCTACCTCGACATAGGTGATGGAACCTTTGACCGCCGCAAAACTATTGGAAGACAGCGTCCATGGCGTCGTCGTCCACACCAGAAGCGAAGCCGAACTCAGCCCTCCCCCTTCTTCCAAGAGTGGAAAGCAAACGTAGATGGAAGGGTCGTCGACTTCCTTGTAGCCCTCGCCCACTTCGGCCTGGGAAAGTGCCGTGCCGCCCCGGGCCCACCACCACACCACTTTATGGCCTCGATACAGCAAGTCTTTCTTGAACAACTCCGAAAGAGCCCACCACACGCTCTGCACATAGCTCTCGTGGTAGGTGACATAGGCGTTTTCCAGATCAACCCAGAAGCCCAGGTCTTCGGTCAACTTTTCCCATTCTGTGGTGTACTGGAAGACACTCTTCTGGCACAGCTTGATGAAAGGCTCGATACCGTAATCTTCGATGGCTTGCTTGCCACGAATGCGCAGTTGCTTTTCGACCTCGATTTCCACAGGCAAGCCATGGGTATCCCAGCCCGCCTTGCGCGGCGCGTAATATCCACACATGGTCTTATAACGGGGGAATAGATCCTTGATAACACGTGTTAGTACGTGACCGTTGTGCGGCAAGCCATTGGCCGTGGGAGGCCCCTCATAAAAGGTAAACCGAGGGGAGCCCTCGCGCCGGGCGAGGCTGCGGTGGAAAATATCCTCTTCCTTCCAAAAACGGCGGATTTCCGCCTCTAATTCGGGGAAGGGAATCACTGGAGCAACTTTGTCAAAACGTGGAGATGTCATGGGGTCGAGACTCTACCATTTACCTGCGCCAGCGCGCAGCCCGAAGGAGCGGGGCTTTTACGGATACTTTAATCCATGGTAACTTGCGCCATCGTCGGCCCGACAGGCAATCCGGGCCGTTCCAGGGCCAAATCACTCTCCCGCAGACACCTCCATTCGTGCGATAATGGGCCCAAGGAGATATAGAAACGCCAGACCGACAGGACGTGTAACGCTGTGACGCAATCCAAGATCCATCGTTCCGAGGATCGAGCTGTAGTCGTACTCTCCAATCGCCTGCCCTTCGCGATTAAGCGCGGCCCCCAAGGCCTCGAAAAACAGGTCTCGCCCGGGGGACTGGTCTCGGCCTTGGAGCCCGTTTTACGCAAACGCGGGGGGACCTGGATCGGCTGGCCGGGCATCTCCCTCAAAACAGGCGAAACCTTGAACGGGAGGGATCTGCCCTACTCGATTCAACCGGTTGCAGTCTCCGAAGAGGAACTCGAACACTACTACCACGGTTTTTCCAACCGGACCTTGTGGCCCCTGCTCCACTCCTTTTCTCAAAATACCCAATTCGCACCCGAGGACTTCAAGGCCTACGAACAAGTAAACCGCCGCTTTGGCGAAACGGCCGCCAAACTGGCCGGCAGCGACGACATGATTTGGATTCACGACTACCACCTCATGCTGGCTCCCAGCACACTGCGCGCCCGACGGCCCAAGGCCACAATCGCCTTCTTCCTGCATACCCCCTTCCCCTCCTACGACATTTTCCGCCTCTTGCCCTGGGACCAGGAATTGCTGCAAGGGCTCTTGGACTGCGACCTCATCGGATTCCACATTGAGTCTTACGTGCATAACTTCCTCGACTGTGTGGAGAGGCGCTTGGGGGCCCACGTTGATCGCCAGCGCAGGTTGGTGCATTACGGTGATCGCACCATCCGTGTCGATGCCTTCCCCATTGGCATCGACTTCGCCCTGTATGAGCAGGCCGCCACCTTAAAGCCTCTGGTGGTGAAAGCGGTGGACTCCCCTCAGGAGCCCTCTTCCGAACAAATGATCTTGGGTGTGGATCGTCTCGATTACACCAAGGGCATTCCCGAGCGCATTCGCGCCTTCGAACATTTTTTGGAGCACTACCCCGAACAGCGCGAGAAGGTCACCCTGCTACAGGTGGCCGTGCCCAGTCGCTCTGAGGTCTCGGAGTACCAAGAACTCAAACGCGAAATCGACGCGTTGGTGGGGCAAGTGAACGGGCGCTTTGCCACTGCGAGTTGGTCACCCATCCGTTACCTGTACGGCAGCTTCGAGCGCGAGGAATTAGCGGCACTCTACCGAGAAGCACAGGTTGCCCTGGTGACACCTTTGCGCGACGGCATGAATCTGGTGGCCAAAGAGTTTGTGGCCTGCCAGGTAGAGGATCCGGGTGTACTGATTCTATCCCGCATGGCTGGCGCCGCCGATACCATGCACGAAGCCCTGCTCGTCAATCCATACAACTTGGAGGAAACCGCTGCCGCCATTCACCGCGCCCTCAGCATGGAGGAAAACGAGCGAGGCTCGCGCATGGCGGCTTTGCGCTCGCGCGAGCGCCGAAACAATGTGGAGCGTTGGGTGCGCCGCTTCTTGGAGGCCTCCGCCATTCCGGCATCTGCCCCCGAAGTCCCCTCCCATCACGAATTCCAAACTTGGCTAGGACCTTTTCTCCACCAGCATCGATTGGCTCTCTTTGTGGACTACGACGGGACCCTCACCCCCTTGTGCGAGCACCCTGCCAAAGCCACGCTCTCCGAGGACATGCGGCTGACCTTGCGCAATTGCGCGGCACGCCCCGACACCGATATCACTGTGATCAGCGGCCGAGCCTTGAACGACGTACAAGAGATGGTGGGCCTGTCCGAGATCACGTATTCGGGGAATCACGGGCTCGAGATCAACGGCGCGCACATACCCCATTTCCAACACGAAGACCTGGACCATTACTCCAGTCGCACCGTGGAATTGGCGAAGTCCCTTCACGAAATCATCCAAGGCGGTGCCTGGCTCGAAGAGAAGGCTTACACCCTCACCCTCCACGTGCGCGCGATGCCCCAAGCAGAGCAGGAATCCTTGCTGACCCGCGCCCGTGAAATTATTCACGATGCCGGCTTCCAGGCCCGCGACGCACACTGCGCCTTGGAAGCCCGTCCGCCCATCGGTTGGGATAAGGGCCGCGCCGTCCTACACATTCTGCGAACGCATTACGGCCCTTCTTGGTCGGAACATGTCCGCGTCATCTACCTGGGCGACGACCAGACCGATGAAGACGCCTTCCGTTTCCTGGCAGGCCTGGCCATGACCTTCCGCGTGGGTCCCGCCAACACCTTAACGGCAGCGAGTCGTCGGCTTCCCAATGTGAGCGCAGTAGAGGCTTTGCTGAACTGGATCGCCAGTCGTCCCGAAGCGGAGTGTTTGTAAATCAACTGAATCGTGAACTGCGCTGGGGTCCGTAGCGCGAGTTCAGTGAACCCCGGGCAGCACCACCAGCGTCGCCGGATCGATGCCCAAGTCCTTCAACACCCGTTCCCACAGTCGGTCGTCCTGGATTTCAAAGACACTTTGAGCGTTGACCGGCGCCGTCAGCCAAGCGCCGTGGGCAAGCTCAGCATCGAGTTGGCCCGGCCCCCAACCTGTGTATCCCAGAAAGAGACGAAGATTCTTGGGTTGAGTAACGGCCACGCTGCGCAAGGCCTCGATGCTGCTCGTACAATGAACGCCCTGGACCACTTCACTTAACTCGCGATCGAATCCGGGCTCAGACACACCCGATACGACCCAGCCCGAATCCGGCTGTACGGGGCCGCCACAGCGGATCTGAAATCCTGGATCCCCGCGCCAGGCCACATCGAGCGAAGAACAGATTTCGACCGCAATGACATCTGTCGGGCGATTCAACACCAGCCCGAAACTTCCCTCCTCGTTGTGTTCAATCAACAAGATGACGGTCCGATGAAAATTCGGATCCTGCAGTTGCGGCATGGCAACCAATAGCGATGGAGCGAGCGGGGTAGGTTTCACCCCTCTACACTAGCAAGAGCCCCGTGGCGAGGAGGGCGTAAAATCAATTTTTCCTTCATCGAAACCAACTCTTTCGCAGGCAACCAACAGACCCATGACCGATGAATTGAAATACCGATGGATAGGTATAGGCAGCGCCGCTCTCGCACTGTTCTTATTCGGTCTTCTTCCCTTCGCGTCAGAAAGACTCCTGGGGCACCCGCTGCAACTCCCCCTCAGCAGCCTGATCCTACAAACCTTCTTCGTCGCCCTGAGCTGCAGCTTGGCCAGCGCCTCCAAACACCCGCTACCCGTGCGCTTGGGCCTGATCAAACCAACAATCTCTAAGTGGCAATGGGTATTTCTCATCCTCGGCATGCTCGGCCTGAGCCAATCCCTCGATGCTGTCATCCAACTGGGAGACTGGGGCGATCAAGGCAGTCTGGGTCTCTTCCAACAAGTCATGCACGGTTTGCGGGGCTGGAATTTGACCCTCGCCGTTTTGGGTTTGGGGTTGGCTCCCGCCCTGGGAGAAGAGTTCCTGTTTCGCGGCCTGCTCCTGCGCGGGCTCGTGGGGAAATTGGGAGCCATGGGAGCCTTGCTCGTTTCCGCCCTGTTCTTTGGCCTGGTTCATTTCGATCCCGTCCACTCTGTGGCTGCGACGCTGATCGGTCTCTATCTGGGGGTCGCCTTCCTGCGCACAGGCAGCCTGCTACCCGGGATCATCTGCCACGCGATAAACAATGTAATTGCCGTGATCTCCAGCGCTTTCATCAGCCAGTCCGCCCCTTTACCCCATTGGCAACTTCCCTTGGGGTGCGCGGCCCTGGTTCTCGGGCTCGTTTCCACCCTTCGCATTTCGCCCCATAGTTTCTACAGAGAGGACCCTTGCAAACCGATTAAAACAAGAGAGGGCTAACCACTACCCCACTCATTGATTGGACTCGGCAAGCATGAAAACGGAGCCCAGCGTACTGCTCTTGGATGATGGTGAACTCGACCCCGTCCAGAGTCTGCTCGAAGAACTCGGCTGCAGCTTTGTCCGCGTTCGCGGGGGCGGCTTGGATGAAGAACCTCCTTGTCCACGCGAACTCATCATCGCGACAGCCCGACGCGCCATCGCTCAACTGCGCTCTATCGAGGAACTCGAAGACGAATTCGAGGCCACTTCGGATGCCAAGCCGGAATGGATGCCCACCCGCATCGCCGTGGTGAGCGAAGATTCCTGGCAATTGCGCGCCCAGCTGCGCCTATTGGGCTTTGACTTCCTGGTGCGCTTGCCCATTCATCCCGAGGCCCTGCGCGTTCTCCTCTTGCGCACACTGAGCCAAGGACCTGATCGACGCCGCTCTGCGCGTTTTCCCGTCGGTGCCAACGCCAACGTTCAATCTCAAAAGCGCAGCCGCAAGGTGGTCCTGCGCGAGATCTCGCGCCATGGCTGTCAACTCGTCTCCAGTTCCTCCGATTCCCTGGGCCACCAGGTGCAGCTGGAACTCTCGGCTGAAATCACGCAAGGGGCTCCCATCTGCCTGCCCGGAAACGTCGTGCGGCAAATCAAAGAGACCGCTGCAGACAAGAGCACTCAGTTTGTCACGGCGCTGGAATTTGATGCACTGCCGGCACCCGGAAAAGAGGGCTTGGAACGCTTGCTCACGCATTACAGCAATGGCCTGTCCCATCCCGAGGCCGCTCTTGGCTTGGCGCCGCTGGCCGACGACGGCAAACCCGACGAGGAACAGGAGGAACCCGATGTCGAGCGACGTTCGACACCGCGGCGAAGCTATGGGCAAGAAGTCTTACACGGACAAGACGCGCAACGGCAAAGCCTCATCGGTAAGGATCTGTCCTTGGGTGGGATGCGCATCGAGCCCCGCTCGGGACTGGAGCCGGGAGACACTCTGCGCCTGGCCTTTTTTTCTGCGGGCACAGAAGAACCCTTTACCCTTTCCGCGCGCGTCACCCGTCACGAACCCAATCACGGCACGGCGCTGCAATTCGACCCCATGTCAGCCGAATCGGAGGCCATGCTAGAGCAGCTCATCACAGGGCTGCCGCCGGTCGAAGCGCTCCAAGATGGCGAAAGCGAAGCCATGGGTGCTGTGCTGGCTGAGATTTTGTCCGACTAGGTTGCGCGAGAAACGGGCTAGGAACCAGACGCTGGCATCCATTTCGTGCCGGAATCACTGCGGCAAACCCCATCACTACAGAAATAGGTTTTGAGTACATCGGCCGCGATTTGCGAGGCCGTCTTCCACCAAAGCTCGTTTTGAACAACGAGTACGGCAATGGCCACCGTGGGCTCGCTGGCAGGTGCCAAACCCACAAACCACTCGTAGCGACCCGTGGGATTCTTTCCCGACAAACTCCCGGTTTTGCCTGCCACTTTGACTGAGCCCAATAACGGCCGCCCCCGAACATTGCGAAAGGCTTTGCGGGCCGTCCCCGTCTGCGTGGTCTCGACCATGAGGGTGCGCAACTCCTCTGCCAGCTCGGGCGTCAGCACCGTGCGCGGAGGTGCGGGCTCCGGCAGAATCAACTCCTGCCCCATCCCATCCGTGACCCGCTCAATCCAGTAGGGAGACACTCGTTGCCCCGTGGCCAAGGTCGCGGCCAAACTCACGGCGTGAAGCGGAGTGATCTGGCAACCGGCCAGGCCGCAGCCAACACGACCCAAGTCGTAATCGTCCTCTCCTAACTGCGCCTGGCCAGGCGCGTGGCCCGGCGCGGGGGATTCCAAAAATCCGAAACGCCCCATGGCGTCCAACAAGTTTTCTCTACCCAAGGTGCCCACGGCGTATTGAGCGAAGCATTGATTATTTGAAGTGGCCAAGGCGCGTCGGAAACTCACCTCATTACCGCCCTTGGGCGGCTTCACGCGGGAGGCCGTCAAGCGATAGGGGCTCCCGCGATAACGGCAGATTTCTTTGGCCTTTTCCGGTGCATGGTGCAAGGTGGCCGCGGCGGTCACCACTTTCATCAACGAAGCTGCGGGATAGACCCGGGTCGGAGAGAACTGCACCTCATCGGTGGAGACATAAGCGAGCAATCGGCCTGTTTTGGGATCCATGACCACCACATGACCCAGGCGGACGCGGCCTTTGGACAGGATGCGGCGCACGCGGCGCATGAGTTCGGCGTCAAAGGTGTATTCGATCTGCAGGGGACCTGGAACGCTGGCCTCACCCGCCGGAATTTCAAATTTCTCAAAGAGTTGCACACCGATGACGGAGCTCTGCCCGGCGGCCATCAGCACAGGCAAAGGCTCAAGTTCGTCTTTGTTTCCAGGTAGATGGCTCAGGATAAAGCTGGGAACTTCGCGAGAAACCACCGCCCTTTGCAACAACTCGGGCGCCTTGTGTTCAGGAGCAGGGGGCAAGTAACTAAACAGCGCAATAAGCAACGCCGCGAAGACGGCCGTGATCGTTAACTTGCCTCTTATCAACATTTCAGATGAACCACCGCTCCGTTGAAACCTTGGCATGAGCTTCTACAAGAGATTCCTACAAAATGCACGCCAGCTTGTCTCCAAGATCGAAGAACAGTGTTTTCTTCACCCGAATGAATAACCCGAAATCTGGCCATCAGCGCCAAGCTGAACAAATAATGAGAGCAAACGCTGGCATAGCCATTGCCGAACAATTCAATGACGGTGTACGGTATAGCAATGATCTCAGTGCTAATAGTCGATGACCACGGAATTGTTCGAGAAGGGCTCCAACGCATCCTCGAAGCCGAAGAAGATATTCGAGTTTGCGGCGAAGCCTCAGACGGGCGGGAAGCATTAGAACTCACGGAAAAAACTCGGCCGGACGTTGTGACGCTGGATATTACCATGCCCCGGTTGGGCGGTTTGGAAACCCTGAACCGCATTCGAGAAAAGCATCCCAAGATCAAGGTAATCCTGCTCTCGGTACACGGTGATTCTCCATTTATCCAATCCGCAGTTTCCTTGGGTGCCGACGGTTATGTATTGAAAAATGCACGCCCTGAGGAAATCATCACCGCGGTGCGCGCTGTCGTCAAAGGCGGCAGCTACTTCAGCCCCGCGGTCGCGCGCGAAATCGTCGATCAACTGCGCTCTCCCAACAGTCAGGAAGGCGATAGCTTCTCGCAGCTCTCTTCGCGTGAACGCGAGATTCTCCACCTCATCGCTGAAGGATTCTCGGCCAAAGAAATTGCCAAAGAACTCGAGATCAGCACCAAAACTGTGGAAGCTCATCGAACCAGCCTCATGCGCAAGCTCAATGTGCGCAAAGCCACCGAGCTCGTTCGCTACGCACTGCGCCACGGTTTGATTGAGCCTTAAGCTTCCCAACTAATCTGCGACTTCCATCACAGCCAGGGCTTCTACATGGGGGGTCTGCGGAAACAGATCAATCCCCTCCAGCAGGCGGAGCCTGTAGCCTTGCTTTTCCATGCGCGCGAGATCGCGGGCCAGGGTCGCGGGATCACAAGACAAGTAGACAATCCGCGCCGGGCGCATGGCACACAGGCCATCGACGACCTCCGCCGCCATCCCCACGCGCGGCGGATCGACAAACACCACTTGCGGTGCAAAGTTTTTGATCTCGGCCTGCTGCAAAACCTCTTCGACTCGACCGGGCGTAAACGACACATTGACCACACCGGCCCGACTCAGATTTTTTGCCAGGTCTTTGCCAGCTTGCGGTACTTGTTCGACGGCCCGCAGCGCGGAAAAATGCTGCGCCAAGCCCACGGTAAAAAAGCCTGCACCGCAGTACAACTCCAGCAAGCGCTCGCCACTCCCCACCGCCTCCGCCACCCGCTCTGCCAACGCGTCGTAGAGCAAGGGATTGGCTTGCGCGAATCCACCGGCAGAGATCTCAATCCGCTGCCCGCCCACCTCCAAAAAAAGTGAGGTTGCGTCATCGGGCACGGCACCGTCCTCAGGGATCTCAGCCAAAGCTGTAACGCGCACGACTTTTTCTCGTCCCGAGCTGTCGGACCCCGAGGACAATTCCCACTCGCCATCTGTCGCTCCTGCGTCGCGGGTCATTTCCTGCCAACGCTTTTCCAAGACGGGAAGAAGTACGGGGCAGGAAGCCGCCTGGCAAAACTGATGCGAGCCTCGCTGGAAGTATCCGAGGCGCCCATTTTGCACGCGAATGCGAGCGCGCCCCCGGTAGGCGTATGCCAATGGCGAAGGCAAGATTTCCACTTCCCCGGGCAAGGTCAGTTTTCCAATGCGCTGCAGGGCCGAGCTCAAGATCTCGGCTTTGGCCTTGAGTTGAGCGTCGTAGCTCAGGTGCTGCCAGGCACAACCACCGCAACTGCCAAACACTTCGCAGCAAGGCTCCGCACGTCCAGGCCCCGGCTCCAGCAGTTCCAACAGTTCTCCGCGCCAAAAGCGCTTGCGTTTTTGCAACACTCGGACACGCACCCGATCGCCGGGAGCGGTAAAGGGAACAAAGACAACGGGGCCATCCGGGCTGTTCCCGACCCCATCCCCCTCATTGGTGAGCCGCTGAATAAGCAGCTCGATTTCCCGGTCATCCTGTGGTCTCACGCCGCAACCTACTCCCTGCCCTTTCCCTCAGTTTTACCCCGTGTTCTCGGCTTTCAACCCCCCGAGTCCGAGCATCTCGCTGCTCGGGGGATTACCATGCCTGGGGTGGTTCGCGCTAGAGAATCCCTGTTTCACGGGGATTCCCTCCGTGCTACAAAAACAAACCCTCCGGGAGAAAACGAAAGAGTATGTGGCAAAGTAGTTGGACCCAAACGCCCATAAGGGATCTGCAACGGCTTTTTTGGAGTTGTGTCCTCGGGCTCTCGGTCCTTTTTGCAACCCCTGCCACCTGCCAATCCCATGAAATCACCGTGGCAGCCGCCACGAGCTTGCGCGCACCCTTCACTCAACTCGTCCAGCTTTTCCAAGAACAAAACCCCCAACACAGCATCTCGCTCACCTTCGGGCCCTCCAATAATCTGGCTCGGCAAATTGAGTTGGGCGCACCCATCGACCTCTTTGCCTCGGCCGACCCCCGACTCGTGGTGAGTCTGGCTGACAAAAAGATGCTCTCCAGCGCCTCCATCACAGCACTGGCAGGCAATCGGCTCGTCCTGATCGCCCGAGCCGAACTGGCGATGCAGGTCAATCGAGAGAGCCTGAGCAACGGCAGCCTGAAGCGCTTTGCCCTGCCCAACAACGCGGTGCCTGTGGGTTGGTACGCCCGCCGTTGGTTGCGTTCCCAGGATCTTCTCGAAGCCATCTCCCCCATGGTTCTACAAACCGAACATGCGCGAGCCACCTTGAGCGCGGTGGACATGGGTCATGCCGATGCGGCGCTGGTCTACACCACCGACGCACGCCTGGCCAAGAAGGCCAAGACGGTGTTGGAAATCCCAGCGGAAGAGCAACCCGACATCTTGTACCTGGCCGCGGCCGTTCCCCGCGACGACGCCTCCAATGCGCTATCCAATAAATTCCTGGCCTTCTTGACCAGTGACACAGCTGTTCGCACCTTTGCGGACGCGGGCTTTTCCGCAGCACCGGACGCTGAGGCTCAACTATGGTAGCTGGCGAAGTATGGAGCATGACCTGGCTTACGCTTCGCGTCGCGGCGACAGCGACATTGCTCTCGCTGCCCATTGCCATTGCCATGGGCTACTTCATGGCGCGCAAGGATTTTCCTGGCAAATCCCTACTGCAAGCACTCATCGCCTTGCCCATGGTGCTGCCCCCCGTAGCTGTGGGTTTGGGGCTTCTCTACCTGTTGAGCCCCCAAGGCCCCCTGGCCTGGTTTTGGGACCTTCTGGGATTGCGCTTGGCGTTTACCCCGGCCGCCGCGGTGCTGGCCGCCTCGGTGGTGGGCTTTCCACTCTTGGAGCGATCTTGTGAACAAGCTTTTGCCGCGATTCCGCGGCGCTTTGAGCAGGTCTCTCGCACCCTGGGTCGAAACCCATGGGCCACATTCTTCCGTGTCGTCCTTCCCCTGGGCCAACGCGGCGTGCTCTACGGATCCCTGCTGGCCTTCACCCGCGCCCTGGGAGAATTTGGTGCCACGGCCTTGGTTGCGGGCATCCTACCCGGACGCACCGAGACCTTGGCCCTTGGGATCTACTCCCAAGTTCAACTCGGCGACGACACCGCTGCCTTTGCCCTGTGTGGCGTTTCATTTCTCTTGTCCCTGGCTGCACTTTTGGCTGCTGAAGGTTGGGTGGGACGCGAAATCAAAGGTCAACGCTTGTGAACACCTCCGCCTCCCTCCACAACACAGCCAGCCCGCGTTCAAGCCACTTGGCGATTCAGTTAACGCTGGGTTCTTTTCGTCTCGACATCGACACGCAGTGGGATGCTCAAGTCGCAGTACTTTTCGGACCCAGCGGCTCGGGCAAGTCGAGCGTGCTCGAAACCCTACTCGGGTTGCAACCGAGTGCACGCGCCCACTTGCAACTGGCCGGTGAGTTATTGGAAGACAGTGAGAAGGGTTTCCGGCTAGCGCCTGAGAAACGAGGCTTGGGCTGGGTGCCACAGGAGTCGACACTCTTTCCGCATCTCAGCGTGCGCCAGAATCTGAGCTTCGGTAAAAAAAGAGCCGGGCCCCAGGCGGCGAGTATCTTTCAGCAGGCTGTGGAAGTGTTGGAAATCGGGTCCTTCCTCGACCGCAATGTGGAGACCCTTTCCGGAGGAGAACGTCAGCGCGTCGCCCTGGCCCGCGCGCTGGCTTCCAACCCGCGCGCCCTACTGCTTGACGAGCCCTTGGCTGCGCTGGATCGCAACTTGCGCGCCCGCATCCTGCCTTTCCTGCTGCGCGTGCGCGATGAGTTCGGTCTGCCCATGCTCTACATCACCCACGATCCCGACGAAGCCGTTTTGCTGGGGGAGACTCTCTTGGTGCTGGAAGAAGGCCGTGTCGTAGCCAACGGCCCCGCTCGTGAAGTCTTGTGGAGCCCGGCCGCCCTGCCCCTGGCCGAAGCGTTAGGACTGGAAAATGTTTTTGAAGCCCGCGTGGCAGCAGAGGGCTCGACCAGTACACAGGTGCACATCAAGGGCGGGCAACAGCTCACCCTGGGCGACCCCTTGCCTTCCGACTCGGCTGTCACCCTGGCCATTCGCGCCGAGGATGTCTTGATCAGCACCGTGCCAACGGAAACACTTTCCGCGCGCAATACTCTCAAGGCCAAGGTCTTGCGTTGCGCGCCTCATCGCGGACATGTTCACGTGCACCTCGACCTGGGCGGCGAAGAGTTGGTGGCGCGTCTTACCCCTGCCGCTGTCTCCTCCTTGGAATTGCAAGTGGGCAAAACCGTCTACGCCATCGTCAAGGCCCAGGCCATTCAACAAATTAGCTAGTACCTCTGACCCGGACGCCTTTACACTAGGACAACGGGGAAGCGTCCCCGTACAGCCGAAATCAAACCGGTCGAAAAAGCTGGATCTCGTCGAGGGTATGTTGAAGCCACGTTCTCTACAACAAAAGAGTTTGCCCGATTCTCCTGTTATTCTCCTGACGGGCGCGAGTTCCGGCATTGGTCTTGCCTTGGCCAAAGCCTTAAAGCGACGACCCTCCACTCGAGCCATCCTCACCGCACGCACCACCTCACTCTCAAGACTCACTGACGCAGGCTTCGAAGAAAGTGACAAGCTGCTCATTCGCCCCCTCGATGTCACGCGGGAGGATCAACGCAGCGAACTTGTCCAAGAAATCAATGAACGTTGGGGAGGTGTGGACGTCCTGATTAATAATGCGGGGATCGCGTATCGCTCGGTGATCGAGCATATGTCACCGCAAGAGGCCGTTCACCAATTGTCGACAAATTTTCTCGGTCCCATGGAGCTGACACGTCTGGTGCTGCCCCGCATGCGCGAAAAACGCGCAGGCCGCATCATCAACATCTCCTCGGTCAGTGGCATGATGGCCATGCCGACCATGGGCACGTACACCGCATCAAAATTTGCGCTGGAAGGTGCCAGTGAATCCCTTTGGTACGAAGTCAAACCCTGGAATATTTTTGTCACTTTGGTGCAACCCGGCTTTATCCGCTCTGCTTCCTTTCGCAACGTCTATCTTTCCCAGCGCGCCCGGGAGGCCATGGAGAGCGACTGTGCTGCCTACAGTCCTGTCTACCAACGCATGCAACCTTTCATCGAGCGCCTGATGTTGCGCTCACGTGCCACACCAGAACGAATCGCCGAGCTTACACTCGCCACCTTAGAGCAAGCCCGACCCCCGTTGCGCTTTCCCGCCACCTTGGATGCAAAATTTTTCTATCTACTGCGCAGGCTGCTACCACGCAAGCTGTACCACTCCCTGCTTTATTACAGTTTGCCTGGGATTCGAGAGTGGGGGACCGAGGAGGCGGAAGAGCACAAGCCACGGCATCAGGATCGCTAAGAGGATTCGTTGTACCGCCCGTGTCTTGATTTACTTAGTTAGCCTTTTCTTCTTCCGTCAAGGGAGTGCCCGTCTCCTCTTGTTCAGGCCTGTAACTTTCTGCGATGGCAACCTTCAGCTTTTCTCCCTTGTGCATTACCACATCGGCAAAAATACCGTTGCGCACAGCCGTCTCGTGAACCGTCCATTCGTTCTTTGTTCGCTTGCCAAGTTTTTGCAGTGACTCACCTTCCTTGACTTCAACGACGCGCAGGCGCACCGCTTTCACACTTTCCTTCTCGGCTTCCGTCAATGGTCGAAAACTACGCATGGTAGATTTAAAGGCGCTTTTGTGCGCGTTATAGGCTGGCCCCGACGCCACACCAATAATGCGCCAGATGCTACCGGCATAGGCGATCCACACCGCGTCAGCGACCACTTTGTCACCCCCCATGTGATCTTCCCACACCGCGTGGAAGGCTGGAAACTTTCCGACCTTCATGGGACTCGCTTCAATAAAACGAATGTCCTCACGCTCGGCTCTTTTCCGTGCTGTGGCTTCGGGATCCTCCCCTTCGGTGGGAGCTTCCAAGGTGATCATGGCTTCCTGGCCCGCGGGTGCCATGGCACCCACGGCGGAAGGCATGTTGCGCAGCTCCCATCGCCGGGGAAAACGCAGGGTAAAGTCCATGTCCACGTGCAGAAAACGCGAGCCCTGAAAGACACCTTCTTCTGGATTGTCATCCAACACCATCCCATCGAGATGCTGAATGTATTCCGTGGGCGTAATCTCTCCCTCCAAGCGTTCGCCGTGGTTCAATAAGGAGCGCGCGCGCGTGGATGCCTTTGCGACACGTTCGGGGGTGGCGGGATGCGTATCGAAGTAACCCGACTCGCGCGATGTTCCCGTCTCCAAGCGCGTCCAGTTTTCCAACTTGCGCAAAAAATCGTACATCCCCGTCGGATCCCAACCCGCCCGGATGGAGAGGCTTTGGCCCAAACGATCGGCTTCCGTTTCCTGCTCTCGGCTGTAAGCGGACAACCAACTTTGACCCAACATGCCGGCGGCCGCCGCCGCACCGGTGTCTCCTGCCGCAATGCCGGCGACAATGCCCAAGATCGAGAGAATGCGCGCAGTTTTCTCCTGCAGTTCTCGCTCTGCGGAATGTCGCGCCGAAACATGGGCAATTTCATGTGCAATCACATTGACCAACTCTTCTTCGGAGCTGGTGAGCGCCAACAAACCGCGTGACACATATATGTGACCACCGGGAAGTGCGAAGGCATTGGGTTCGGGCATGTTCACAATGTGGAAGCGATAAGTCACTTCCTGGCGCGGCGAAAAGCTCGCCAGGCGCTGGCCGAGGGAATCGACATAGGCCTCTAAGACGGGATCCTTCACCAAACCGATGCTCTGCTCTACTTGGGCCGCAGCTTCTCGACCAATTTGCTCTTCGCGAGCCGTGGACATGATGACGGAACCATCACCTGCCAAGGCGCCGGAAGGAAGCATCCAGCCCGCGCTTTGCATCAGCAAAAGAATCGCCAGACACCTACTCATTCCACTGTGTCTTCGTAGGTAGAACTTCACAACCGCTCCTGTTCACACATCTTCGCGCCAGTACTTCTGATGCGCGCGCTCTTGCACAAAATCTTCGTCGGGGACATCGAAGGGACGCGCCCGCGCCGGGTCCGGCACCCAGGCGGTTAGAAAACCATCACGATCTCGACCGTGGTGCACACAACCCGTATCGAGTCCGCGCAATCCCTTGGCCACGTGCAAACCCTGCATCGCCCAATGCCCGTAGACGATGCCGTAATCATGTCCCTGCCGGCTCCACGCCGCATGCCACGCTTCGCTGTCCGCGCCCGGCTCCTTATTGGACCAACCGCCATCGGCTTTCACACTTCGGCAGCGCGTCAAGCGGCCCAGGAGGTCGCGCATGGGGTCTTCCTTCAAGGAGCTGGCCAAAAAATTGGAGGCGTCGTCCGGGCTGCCTCCTCCCAAGCGCTGCTCCAGGGCCGCGGTCTCTGTCCGTACGCGCTCAAGTTCCCAATCGGGAGGGAGCGAGGCATGGACCATCACGGTCTCTTGCTCCCCTAGTTTTGTAAATACTGCAAGAGGTTGCCGCCGGACCCACTCCACCCAATCGTCCCGCTCCGCACTCCCCAGGACATCACCCAGGGTGTCTTTTTCGCGCAGTGCAAAATGCTCAAAGCCCATGGAAAGCAGTGTCAGCTCGTGATTTCCCAGTACCATTCGGGCGCAACCATCCGCTGTAAGTCTTTGTATTATCTCTAAAGTTTCTAAATTTTTTGGCCCACGATTGACGATGTCTCCTGCGATCCAAAGCCGGAATTCCTCCCCGTAGGTGGACCGCAAACCTCGTAGCAACGCCTTAAACTCATCAACACAGCCCTGGATGTCACCGATAAATATATTTCGCATGTCCAACAAGGCTAGCGCACTATCGGCCTTGGCCCTCCTCGGGTGAATTCGGCTAGGATCTACCTTCCAACACTCTCCATCGCTTCCGGTGTGAGAGGGAAAGGAATCGGGTGGCACGACGAATCGTCCTCTGCGACGGAGCAGACTTGGCGAGGCTTTGGGGCCGTATCGGCCAAAGCGATCGCGAAGAACTTTTCTGGATCCCACGGGATAAAGAATCGCGCTCCCGTCCGCCCGGCTTCCGCGCCTTGCCCGGCGGGCTCTGCTCCGATGCCATCGGAAAACTCGATTCGAAAGAAGGCGACGAGTTCGCCTTGGTTACCGAGGACGGACCCTTTGTGCGTTCGGCCATCAACGCCCTGATTCATGTGGCCCCTGCCGCACCCGCCTTGGTTTTATCTGATCGCTTAACCCACGATGACTTGCCCGATCATCCTTGTGTGCGTCTGACGGGCCTGCGTTCCCTGATCCGCGATGATGTCGACGGCGAGTTTTCCCATCTGGCCAATCTGCATCGCGTTGTAGAAATTCGCCGCATCTTGGGCGAACGCGAGCGCATCGGCATTCTCTTGCAACCCGACCCGGATCCCGACGGCATTGCCTGTGGTTATGCCTTGCGCGTGATTTTGGGGCGCAAGCGCTCCACGGCACCCTTGATTTCCTTTGGTGAAATTACGCGGCCGGAAAACCGCGCCATGGTGGAAGCGCTGGGGATTGAAGTCCGCACCCTGACACCCGAAGAACTCGATGAATTCGATGGCCTGGCATTGGTCGACGTACAACCCACAGTGTTTGGCGAGAATCCTCCCGAACAAGTGCGCAGCATCGACTTGGTCATTGACCATCATCCGGAACGCACAGGCTACGATGCCACACTGCGTGATATTCGACCCAGTTACGGAGCCACCGCTGCGATTCTCACGGAGTATCTGCGCGCAGCCAATGTGGAAATGGGCCCCAAGCTGGCGACGGCCCTGCTTTATGGAATCAAAACCGATACCCAACTTCTAGGACGAGAAACCAGCCGATATGACATGAAAGCTTTTTCACATCTACATTCCTGCCACAGCCCGGCACTCTTGCGACGCATCGAACGCCCGGCCCTTCCCACTGACGGCCTTCGCGCCTTGGGTCGCGCCCTGGCACAAACCAAAGTCATCGACGGTATTCACTTGCTCATTCTCGGCCGGGTGCGCGAGGAGGTCATTCCGCAGGTAGCCGATCTCGCTCTGCAAGCTGAAGGTGCCGAGTGGGCCATCGCCGCTGGCTTGGTCAACGAGAACCTGGTGTTTTCAGTCCGCAACGTTGGTTATGTGCGCGCGGCGGGTGAAGTAGTGCGCGCCGTTGTCGAGGGACTCGGTGTGGGCGGTGGCCATCGCAGCATGGCAAAGGGAATCATTCCCCTAAAAGCCTTCCGTCAGGTGTATGGCTCCACCAGCCGCGATCAAATTCGCGCGGCCCTGCTCGAATCCTTTCAGCACGCCATTAACCGCGAACTCTCCTAGCTCATGTCTGAGAACCGCAGCGTGCATGCCATCTTTACGGGCGTCAAACCCGTCGAGCAAGAGGATCTCGTCGGTGTCATGCTGACCTTTGAGCCCCAGCGTTCTCGAATCGTCACTGAAACCATTGAAGACTTCGCCGAGTTGGGCACAGATCAAGATGTCTCTGCCGTCTCGGGCGTGGGCAAGGTGATGCGCATCCTGCGCTGTGCTCGCATATCGGCACCGCGCACGCCCGATGCCTATATGGATAAGCCTCTGGAAGCCTGCGCCTTGCTCGAACGCGCTATCGGTGTGGAATTGCTGCTGGAATTGAAGGCCCGCAGCCGGGTTCATTTCAGCGTGTGGACCGAGAACGGCGTCGAAACGGTTCGCAACGTCAAAGAGGTGGTCGAACTGGAAGACGGTTTCCTCGCGGTGCCCTTTGTCGCTCCCTTCGCGACTTTTTTCTCACGTAAGGACATCGTTCGTCAGAATACCGAGGTCGAGCGCTGGTACGATGTTGTCAATATCCAACGCAGCTGAGATTTCGCAAAAATCACCCCTGCAGGGGTGATTCAGAACGAACGTGTTAAGATCGTCTCCTTCACCCCCGGCCACACTCGTCGCCTGAATCTGGAGATCTGCTCTCGCTATGCCAGCCCTCGCCATTCCCAACGTCCAAGCGCTAAAAGACCACGTCGGAAAACCGCTCGGGCACTCCAAGTGGCATCTCGTGGCGCAAACTCAGATCGATGCTTTCGCGGAAGCCACCGGCGATCATCAGTGGATTCATGTCGATACCGAGCGCGCCTCAACAGAGTCTCCCTTTGACGGTAAGACCGTCGCTCATGGTCATCTCACGCTTTCCCTGGCGCCGGTCATGCTTCCCGAGATCGTCGTCGTGAAAAACACCAGCATGGTGGTGAACTATGGTGTCGATAAAGCGCGCTTCCCCGCCCCTGTAAAGGCCGGCGACCGCGTACGCATGGAAGCAGAACTCAAAAGTGTGCGCGACATTCGCGGGGGGGCAGCACGGGCTTGCTACAAGCTGACGATTCATGCGGAAAACACCGTCAAACCGGCCTGCAACGCAGAGATCGTCTACGTCTACTACCCCGCTACGACTTCAAGCAGCGATAAGTAGCTCGCTGCGTTCAGCTGCGTTCAGTTTCTTTCAAGAACGCATTTACGGTCTCTACGAACAAACTCAAACGATCGTGATGAAGCCAGTGACCCGCTTTCGGGATGCCTTGACTTCGCGCACCACGAATCACCTCTCCCCGACCATCCGCCAAAGGATCTCCCGCCCAGCTTTCCAAGCCGTGCAATAGCAAGGTGGGGCAATCGATACGACCGCGCAGCTCCTGCAATTCGCTCTCGCTATAACGCAGGGGAGACAGCACACGAGAAAGTGGATCGTATTTCCACGAGTAGCTGCCGTCCTCATTTTTTCGCAATCCGTGCTGGGTCAGGTGCTTCGCCTGTTCGAGAGACAGATGCTCGTTGGCCGAACGCATGCGCTGGACCCCTTCCTCCACGCTCGGGTATTTCCGCGGGCGATGGCGCGCATAACCCTTCGTCTTCTTGACCCAATTACGTATGCGCTCCCAAGCGGGGTCCTGTTTCACTTCTTTCAGCATGCGCAGCGGCACACCCAGTCCTTCGATCACTACCAATTGAGAAACTTTTTCTGGATAGATTCCCGCGAACAAGGCCACGACCGCGCCACCATAAGAATGGCCGATGAGTTTCACGGAATCTGCACCCAGGGCATCCATCAAGCAGGCGAGATCCAGCACAGAATCCACCACGGAGTACATGCTGCCGGACGCCCACTCACTGTCGCCGTGCCCACGCAGATCCACCGCAACAACGTGATAGCTTGCCCGCAATTGGAGCGCGACCCAATCCCAACTATGCGCGTGGTCTCGTCCGCCGTGCACGAGAATCAGCAAGGGCGCATCTTCGTTGCCCCAATCGAGGTAGTGAAGGCGCAAGCGCTGCGAGTTGTAGAAATGTGATTGAGGTAAATCGACGTCGGAAGCGTCTTGTATCGTCTCAAGAGTCATATGGATCAAAACAGTAATGAATTTTGGGACAAGAGGGGGCGACGCTAGCCTTTAAAAACTAGCTCTCAGCCCCGGCGGGAATATTGCGCACGCTCTCGGCGCGAGGCCCTCGGCCACTTTCCTGGATAACGTATTCCACGACATCACCCTCGTTGAGTACGTCATACTCCGCGGTGGACATGCCCGATCGGTGAAAGAACACTTCGTTTCCGTCATCGCCGCGAATAAATCCGAAACCACGATCGCGCACCATTTTCTTGATACGGCCCTTCATTTTCGGGCCACTGGGAGCGGGGCGTGGAGGCGCCTGGGCACGAGCGCGACTTTTCCCTTTCCCTTTGCGGCGAGTTCCCCCAGCTCGGTAATTGCCACTCAAGACGAATTCAGCCTCAAAGAGAGCCACGGGGACGAGCAGATCCTGCATGCCCTCCTTGTCGGGCGTGAGCAATACTTCGTCGTCCGCCAAATCTGTAACGATGTAGCGAAGCCCTGTATTGGAATGCGTCACCGGCACGCCGGGATCTACTTCTTCGATGTCTAACATAAGTATGTAACCTTTGGGTCTGCGATAGAGCCCTTCGAGGGGTGCCGGACAGTACGCAACCTGCCGCCCCGGGTCAAACGCCTTGGACCTCCTGGGCTAAAAAATACCTGGGAAACGTCCACAGAGCCCTCAGGGATAGGCTGTTTCGTCAGGGATCGAGTTGCCTATGGATCCTCGAACAACCGGCAAATTCTGCGCAAAACCTTAATAAAGCAAGATTTCTCGGGATTTCTAACTCAAGAGCTACTGGATATAGCCAAGCGCCTCCAGATGCTTTTGCTCCTCTTCGCTCAACTCTGGTAACAGCTCGGAGACTTCGCGGGTTTCACCAAAATCTTCCAACGCACTACCGAGAAGCGCCATCATCTCCGGGTATTGCCCGCTCACATCCTCTTGTTCTCCGGGGTCTTTACTCAGGTCGAAGAGAGATTTTTCGTTGGTTGCTCGATTGAAAATCAACTTCATGTCTTTATGACGTGCCGAACGAAAGATGTCGGGTTCTTCGACATAGTGATGATCCGCTTCGGAGAACAAGACTCGTTCATCAAAAACTTCACCCGGCCTCGAATGCCAGAGTACGCTCAGGTCCATCCCGTCCCAATCCTCTGTCCGGGGGACCCAGCCAAGAATCGACAACACCGTAGGGACGATGTCGATCAAGGAAGCGACTTGCGGAACCCGCTTCCCCGCTGGGAGACCCGGCCCGCGCAGCACCAGTGGTACGCGAAGTTCCTCATCATATTGCGTTTCGCCGTGCATTACGTCGCCGTGCTCCAAGAAGGCTTCACCGTGATCCGACACTAAAATAACCAGTGTTTCTTGATCCAGTTCGTTGACCTTGAGATAGGCAAAAAACTTCTCGAGTTCTGAATCCAGTTGCCGAATCCCGGAAATATATAAATCCACCAAATGGTCCGTGTCTTTTTCAGTGAGATCGATACCGCCTGAACGCAGGAAGACCAGTTGAGAGGTCGAGCCATTGGCCACTCCCTCGTAGGGTTTCCGGAACATCTCTTCAAATTCTGGGAGTGATTTATAATCACTGTGCACGCTGTAATCGTGTACGAAAAGAAAGAACGGCTCGTCGGTCTTGCGCGATGACAACCAACTCATGGCCTTGTCAAATACTTGAGAAGGTTCCCGCGCCTCCTGTGACTCAAAGACGTAGACAAACTGATCGTTCCCGCGATCAAACCCGAAACGCTTTACCAAATAAGTACTGTTGGTGAATGCGGCCGTCTTGAAACCTGCTTGTGACAAAATTTCAGCCAGGGTCGGCACGTCTGGCCGCAGCGCATTGCGATCTGTCACTGCGCCGTGGCGCCGAGGATAAACTCCCGTCAGCATGCTCCCATGTGCGGGCAAGGTCCAAGGAGCCACACTCACGGCATTTTCAAACAACACCCCCTCTTTTGCAAACGCATCTAGCGCAGGAGAGGTCGGCTTGGGATAACCATAGGCCCCCAGCATGTCAGGGCGAAGCGTGTCAATGGAAATCAAAATCACATTGCGCGGACGCTCCGGCACGGGTTCAGCACATCCGTAAGATAACGCCAGGCCGAGACACAGGATTCCACCCAACCATCCCAGAGGATATTTTTGACGCCTGAGAGTCTTGTTTTTCAACATGTCCATCAGGCGCAGGATAATGGCGCTTTGGCACTGCCACCAGGCAGGGCGTACTCCAGCGAGTAAGAAAAACTCCACAATTTGATGGAACTCTTCTCCTGAATAGAAACGCTTCCAATAGGGCGAACTCGGCACATTTGGAGGCAAGTTCCCTGTGAACTCGTGGTGTTTGCTTGGTTTTATAGCCAACCCTCGGCAGGGCACACGCATTTTCACCTTCAAAACCTGCACCTTGTACGCTCAAGGCTTCAGTTGATGTCCCTAAGCACACGAGGTACCGTGGGGGTTCGGGATGTTTCCGAAGAGCACGCGCTTGAGAAGTTGGGGCCATGCTGAGTGAGACCGGTTGAGGGGCCGATGCAAATACGATCTGTGACAATACTGAATTTATTGCGGGATCTGCGGAGCGACGCAGGCGAACGCAAAGATTCCTTGCGCCTCCTGCTCAAGCTCATCGCGGCAACCATCGAAGACAATCCGCGCCTCCTCAATCAATACAGCCTGGATGATGCCACCACCAAGCGCACGCTGGACCGGTTGCACGGTTTCACGCTCGACCTGCATCTCACCCAACGCTTGGTAGAAGAAGCGGACAATTTTGATTACGACCCCCTGATTGCAGAACTCACTCAACTCGAACAGCAGAGCCGACCCGAAGCGCCTCCCCAGAAAAAATCAAGGCGCTCGTTGCTGGCCAGCCCCCCCATACGCTTTATCGAAAAGTTGAAAACCACCTCACGCCGTCCCTTGGTGATTGGCTTTGTCTGCCACGGAAACCGATACCGCTCAGCTTTCGCCCATATGATCACCGCAAACGCCATCAAGAAAAATGATCTTCAGATTCTCGTTCAGTCTGCAGGAACCTTTGGCTGGCAAAGCAGCGACAAAGTCGCTGGTATTATTGCCTCTGAATTCTCCCCGGCCATAAGCGCATTGGGTGCAGGTGCCGAGAAATTGATCAAAGCCATCGCCAGCGGCGATGACAAATTTTTGCGTATGCCCGGACGACTTCCCGAACGGCATGAACTAACGCGGCAAGATCTAGTCGATGCCTACACCCGCTTCAATCAAGAAGAGACGCTGAAACGCATTCAAAAGATCGGGAAAAAGACGGAATGCATTGTCACGCCTTATGAAGAGTTGACCCGCCAACTAGGTGAGATTCTGAGACGAATCGACATGCACCTGCTTTCAACGCCTTTCTTGAGCGCCAACTCATTTGCAGCCAGTGTCGCTCTGGAACACGGCATCGACTCCGACATCTCCCTGCGCCACACGCCTCGCACCTTGACGCGAACCTTCATCGATCGGTCCGATGTCATCCTCGTGGCGGACCGAAAACAATACAACTTGATTCGCGACACCTTTCCTCGGGCGCGCAAGAAGCTTTTCATGCTGGGAGATTGTGCCGCACGCGGTTGGAAGTCTACCGAGATTACCGATCCGGAAGCTGGCGGCTTCGAACTGATCCAACGCTGCTACGAAAACATTCACAACGTCGTTGATGAACACCTCTTGGCCACCTTGCGCCAACTGTAACGCCAACCCGATCCACTCAATGCTTACGAAGCAACGGACGCCTCTTCACGATTCGCTCGTTCGCAAGCCACCTCTCCCAATACCGCCACGCTGCGCTCAGCCATCTGCGCACTTGAGTATTCCTCAGCCAGTTCTCGCGCTGCCTTTTTACCAGACTGATTCAACGCGGGATCCGACCATGTCAGCAAAGCTTCCGCCAGGGCCTTCACTTGAAAGGGTTCTTCCAGAACGGTTCCCTGCTTTCCGTTTTCAATGAGCTCGCCACCCCCATTGGTGCAGGTGGTGATCACAGGGAGCCCGCATGCCAGGGCTTCCACCGTGCTGTTGGCGAAGGGGTCGTAACGTGTGGGCAAGACGTACAAATCGGCGGCCGCGTAACAGGCCTCGCTGTCTCGTCGACCCCCCAAGAAACAGACTTGCGAATAGAAACCCAAGTCCTGGGCCCGCTCCTGAAACCAACGAGCCGAGGAGTCGTAACCCACGACCAACAGGCGCGCCTTGGCATTGTGCTTCAAGAGCGCGGGAAAAGCCGTTAGCACGCGGTCCAAGCCTTTTCTGCCGTAACCCGTTCCGAGAAACAGCACGACAAAATCATCCTTCGCGAATTTACATTCCTTTCGGACAGCTTCTCGCCGTTTCGGGTCGGGCTGAAATCGCTCGAGGTCGACGCCGTTGTAAATAACTTCTATCGAATCCGGCTCCGCGCCGTAACGAGTCATGACGTCTTCTTTGACCATGTTCGAATTCACGACGATTCGTTGCGAATTCCCCGGGGACAGGGCTCGCGCTTCGATTCTCAAGGCCTCGCGTTGTTTCCGTTTCCCTTTGCCAATCAGCCGTTCAAACCAGGTCAAGGTGGCGTCATGCGCCTTTTCAAGATACGTGGCGTGGCAGCCTCCACCGAGGCGAATCACATCGTGGGAGTAGGTTTTCCCCAGCCCATAAACCACATCGTAGGACGTCTCTCGCACATGCTTCTCGACGTCTGTGGCGAAATTGACCATGCGCGCCGTCGCCGTAAGCCCGAAGCGGCGCAAACGTACAAAACGGATTCTCACGTCCTCCTCCGGCTCGCAGGAGCGACACACCACGGTCACCTGGTGTCCGCGCGCAAGCAAGTCGAGGGCTAGGGTTCTCAAATATCTCTCTGTGCCACCGGTGTGCGCGTATCGCATATGAACAAGTGCTACATGCATGGCTCAGTTCCCAGCCTTAGGGTTTTGAGGCAGTGTTTCACTTGTGGCGAGGGCACAGCCTTGCCCCTTCCAGTGATGCTTCCGCGCCAAGCTCCCCTCCACCACCCTGGACAACGCAGCTGCATTGTCTGCAAAGGGAAAGCGCGCGCTGTAGCGCCAGAATTCCGCGCAGCGCTGTTCAACAGGGAAGTCATCGTGCAAGGAGGCATTTAACTGCATCAATGTATGAATACGCTTTTGCTCCGGAAGCCGTTTTAGAAAACGTACACCTTCGAGATCTAAAATATAAACTGCATAGCTGCCAGGAGTGCCACACAGTAACAAGTTGCCTGCCTTGAGGTCGCCATGATCAACACCCTGCTCATGCAGCTTGTAAACCATCTTCCCCAATAGGGTTAGCGTCTCGGTTAAGTCAACCTGTTCAGAGGTAGCAAAACGGACATTGATCCCTTCGGCGATGTCTTCCAAAAGCAAGAGTGAGGAGACCGGGAATCCCAGCCATCGCCTCACCACATACGCCTGGGGTTCCGGAGCACACAAGCCGCGTATTCGGAGCCCGTGCCCGGCCACCCAACCTCGGCGGGCCGGTGCTCCGCGCAGCAGATTCGCCAAGCGCTTACTCCATCCGGCGTCAACGATCTCTTTGACAATGAACGATTGACCTGCGACAGAAACTCGTGTCACGCGACTTCGACCTTCCCGCTTGATGACACATTCCTCTCGGTTTTTGAGAGCCTCTTCATGCTCGCGCAAGGCCTGCACGACCCTGCTTTCTTCCAGGCCTCTCAACCGCAGGCCCCGCCCTCCGTCAAAAGAAAACCGTGCGTAACGCCGCCCGGGAATTGTAGATCGACGCGTGCGCCCCCTTGCGCGATCCCAGCGATGAGCCTGTGCCGCTCGGGAAACCTGCTTTAGCGCTTCACGCCCATTGGCGTTCCAAGGACGCGAAATCCCCAGGGCTGCCTCACGCATCCGCATGCGTTGGCTCAAGGGAAGGAAGTGAGCCAAGCCGGAATCCAAGACGCCAATGTCGGCCAGTTGCTCTCTCCGATTGCGTGAGGCTTTGGCGGCCTGAACGTCGAGCAATACCGGCCCTTCTGGGGTCATCAAAATATTGGAGGCGTGGAGATCGCGATGCACCAAGCCTGCGGCATGCATCCGGGCAACGCACTTGCCCACCTCGGGCAATACTGTGCGCCAGGCCGTGCTCGGGGGGAGATCGCTGAGCGTGTGACCTTCCAAGAAAGGAAGCACAATCACTTCATCGCCATTGTCCAGTCTGCCAAAGGCCAGGGGAGAAGGGACGGGAACCCCTCGATCCTGCAAGGTCGCAAGATGGCGGAACTCACGTGAAGCCGGCGAGTAACCCACTCGTCGTTTGAAACTTTCGCGCAGGGCATGACGCCCGCTCGCCCCTTTGAATTGTTTGACCACCAAGGACTCGCCTTGGGAATCGCGCCAGATAAAAACACGACGCCTGGCATTGTCTCGCAGGATGGAGAGATCGGGGCTGACTTCTGTCGATTCGCCAGCCTTCGGCGCAGCGACTGCGAGAGCTGCGGCCAAACCACGCTCAGCGGCCGTTCGAACTGCGCTCGACCCCGTTCGCCAGCGAATCATCCGTGCCCCATTGGTTGTCGCGCGTCTAATTCAATACCGGGAGTTCTGCCCGTTCTGCGGCCTCTCGATAGCTGTCTATCTTATCGAAGTTCAAGTAGCGATAGATTTCAGCAGCAGAGGTATCGATGTCCGCAGCGTACTTCATGTACTCCTCGGCCGTGGGCAATTTACCCAAGAGCGATGATACCGCGGCCAACTCCGCCGATGCCAGGTAGACGTTGGCGCCGTCACCCAATCGATTGGGGAAATTACGCGTCGATGTGGACACCACCGTGGCTCCCGGTGCGACACGGGCTTGATTTCCCATGCACAAAGAGCAGCCCGGCATTTCAATGCGCGCCCCTGAAGCCCCAAAGATATTGTAAAGCCCCTCTTCCTTGAGCTGAGCTGCATCCATCTTGGTGGGTGGGACCACCCAAAGCCGGGTAGGAATCACTCCCCCCGCAATTTGCAAGAGCTTGGCGGCTGCGCGGAAGTGACCGATGTTGGTCATGCAGGAGCCGATAAACACCTCGTCCACCTTGTCCCCCGCAACCTCGGACAGCGTCTTCACGTCATCTGGATCGTTGGGGCAAGCCAAAATGGGCTCTTTGATTTCATTCAAATCAATTTCATACACCTTGGTGTATTCAGCATCGGCATCCGGCTGGAGCAATTCTGGATTCTCCAGCCACTTCTCCATGGCTTCAGCACGTCGCGCCAAAGTGCGCGCATCGCCGTAACCCTCGGAGATCATCCAGCGCAACATCACGATATTCGACCGCAGGTACTCGGCAATGGAGTCTTCCGACAGGCGAATGGTACAGCCTCCGGCAGAACGTTCGGCCGAGGCATCGGACAGTTCAAAGGCTTGTTCCACTGTCAAATCGGGGAGGCCTTCAATTTCCAAGATACGACCCGAGAAAATATTCTTCTTGCCTTTCTTGGCGACCGTTAAATCTCCCGTCTTGATCGCGGCCAAAGGAATGGCGTTGACCAAATCCCGTAGCGTGATACCCGGTTGCATTTCCCCTTTGAAACGAACCAGCACCGACTCGGGCATATCCAAGGGCATCACACCCAAAGCCGCGGCAAAGGCCACCAGGCCCGAACCGGCCGGGAAGGAAATGCCCAGCGGGAAGCGCGTGTGCGAATCGCCACCCGTACCCACTTGATCGGGTAAGAGCATGCGATTGAGCCAGCTGTGAATGATGCCGTCACCCGGACGCAGGGAAACCCCACCGCGGTTCATGATGAAATCGGGCAAGGTGTGTTGCGTCTCGACATCGACAGGCTTGGGGTAAGCCGCCGTATGACAAAAGCTCTGCATCACCAGATCCGCCGAGAATCCAAGGCAGGCCAGCTCTTTTAGCTCGTCTCGCGTCATGGGACCCGTCGTGTCCTGGGATCCCACCGTGGACATGCGCGGCTCACAGTAGGTGTCGGGGCGAATGCCCTCAACACCACAGGCTCGCCCCACAATTTTCTGTGCCAGGGTGTAGCCCTTGTCTGAATCCGCGGCGGCCGCGGGGCGGCAGAACACATCTGAAGGACTGAGTTCCAAGGCCTCGCGCGTGCGATCCGTAAGGCTGCGACCCACAATCAAAGGGATACGTCCCCCGGCGCGCACTTCATCGACGATCACATCCGTCTTGAGTTCAAATTCCACCAGGGTCTTGTCGCTGCCCTCGGCCTTGATCACGCCTTGGTGAGGATAAATATCGATCACGTCCCCCATGTTGAGACTCGTCACATCGCACTCAAAGGGCAGCGCGCCGGAATCTTCCATGGTGTTGAAAAAGATGGGAGCAATCTTTCCGCCGATGCAAACCCCGCCGCCTTTCTTATTGGGGATGTGGGGGATCTCTTCACCGAAGTGCCACAACACGGAGTTGGTCGCCGACTTGCGCGACGAACCCGTTCCCACCACATCACCGACATAGGCAATGGGATGTCCTTTCTTCTGCAATTCAGCGATCTGCTCCAAGGCATTGGTAATGCCCTCGCGCGGATGCTTGAGCATGGCGTTGGCGTGTAGCGGAATATCCGGGCGGGACCAGGCATCTGTCGCGGGAGACAAATCGTCCGTGTTGGTTTCCCCCGTCACCTTGAACACCGTCACGGTCATTTTTGCGGGCACCTCGGGTCGATTGGTAAACCACTCGGCGGCTGCCCATGAATCGACAACGGCTTTGGCCCTGGCATTGCCGCTATTGGCTTTCTCCATCACATCATGAAAGGACTCGCCCACGAGTAGAGTGCCAGTAAGCTGCTTGCCAGCGACCTCGGCCAAATCGGCATCATCGAGCAAATCCACCAAGGGTTGCACGTTATAGCCACCTAGCATGGTGCCCAGGATCTCCGTCGCCCGCGGCTTGGTGATCAAGGGAGATTGCACTTCGCCCTTGGCAATCGCTGCCAGAAAGCCCGCTTTCACATAAGCCGCTTGATCTACACCGGCGGGCACGCACTGGGTCAATAAGTTGAGCAGGAAATCGTCTTCGCCAGCGGGCGGGTTCTTGAGCAACTCGACCAGGGCGGCGGTTTGCTCCGCATCCAGTGGTAGCGGGGGGATCCCTTGGGCTGCGCGATCTTCAACATGCTTTCGGTAGGCTTCTAACATGATGTAACTCCTGTCTTCTCGAACTCGCCGCCGAGGCGCGGCTTCTGCAAACCCGCTGTAACTAGAAGGGTTTTCCGTGTACATCCGTGGCCGTTCTGGCCGGGTGCGGGGCGCCGCATGAGCGGCGGGGCAAAATATGAGGCGGCAGTCTACTGAAATCTGCGGCAGAAGTGTAGATCCGCGGCGTCTTAGCCTTTCAGGTCGGGCAGTTTCAGGATTTCGTCCACGAGATGCACACAACTGCGCGCAGCTTTCTGAAAATCACTCAAATCGAGGCTTTCATTCTCCCCGTGGGCATTGCACGGGGGATCTTCCACTCCCAACAGAAGAGCGGGCACGCCTCCCAATACCTGGCTAAAAGGCCCCACGAAGGGGATGGACCCCCCGCATCCAATCATGGTGGGGGCCGCGCCATAGCCTTTCTCCAAGGCCCGCAAGGCTGCCTGAAAACAGGGGTTCTCGACGCTCGTGCTCCAACCGGGTGCGCTGGGCCCCAACGCCACCTTCACCTGAGCGCCAAAGGGCGGATTTTCGAGGAGAAACGCGCGCAGCTTCTCGCCCGCTCGCTGGGGATCCTGCCCCGGTGCCAAGCGCAAGCTGATCTGTGCTTTCGCCCGGGCCGTCAACTGATTGGCCGAATCCAGGGGCGCGCCCTGCAGGGCCGTAACGACCAGGGCGGGCTGTCTCCACATCTGCTCATAGACCGAAACTGTTTTGGACGAGGCTGTTTTGGACGAGGTTGTTTTGGAAGAGCCCTGCTTGGCCAATCGCCCACCGTCCAAAAGCCCGGCATCTGCACAAAACTCTTCCTCATCAAAAGGCAAGGCATCCAGCGCCTGGCGCTCGCGCTGGGTCAAGGCGGGTAGATCATCCTTCAGGCCGGGGATCAGAAGTTCACCTTCTTCATTCATGAGCTTCGATAGGCATTGTGCCAAGGCCATGGAAGCGTCGATCAAGGGGCCGCCCCACAACCCGCTGTGCAAGGGATGATCCAAGGTCGAGACTTCCACCTCGGCCGCCACCATACCGCGCAAGCTTGTGGTCAAGGAGGGCAGGCCCGTTGCCAGGTTCGCCGTATCCGTCAGAACAATCACGTCGGCCGCCAAGCGCTCGCGGTGCTGATGCAGGAAAGCTTCCAAGTGCTCCGAGCCGATCTCCTCTTCTCCCTCGACCACAAACTTGATATTGACGGGTAGGGAAACAGGAGGGTTCTGTTGCGCACAGGACGCCAACCATGCACGGAGGGCAGCCAGCACCAGGACAATGCCCGCTTTATCATCGGCCACGCCCCGGCCATACAAGCGTCCATCTTCTTGCAATTGCGGATCAAAAGGTGGCGTTCGCCAATCTGCGTCTCGACCCGTCGGCTGAACGTCGTAGTGGGCGTAAAAGAGAATCGTCGGCGCCGCGGGACCGGCCTGTAATAACTCGCCGAAAACATAGGGCGGTGCGCCTTCCGTCATCAGCAGTTGAACCTGCTCAAGGCCTGCCTCGCCAAAGCTCTTGGCCACGGCTTCGGCACAACGCACCATAGCCTCGGCGTGCTTCTCATTAGAAGACACACTGGGAATGCGCGTTAACTCTTTGAGGAGTTCGATTTCTTGTTTGAAGTCAGCTTCCAAGGAATGGATCGCGGAGTCAACGAGTGTCACGTGCGCGGTCTCCTATGCTGCAGCTTACTCTACTTACTCTACAATGGGTCCCGCCAGGGAAAGCCACTCAATAACAAGCTTGCCCTCTGCGTAAACAGATGCCTTGTAATAAGCAATGGTCATTGATTTAAACTCTTCGGCGGGCTCCTCAGTGGCGATCTCTGCGAAAGCCTCCAGCGCAACGGGGTTGCCAGCACGATCAAACAAGCGGCTTGTGGCCGTGACTGCAAGAAGAACATTGCCCGCCAACTCAATCTGCCGGCCTTCAACATCCACATTGACAATCAACCCGGCGAACAAGAGCTCATCCGCAGACGGTTCTTTTCCAGTTTGCTTGCCCGCTTCTTGTGCCACCTCTTTTCCATCTTCGCTGCACCCGAGCGGAGCGCCTGTCAGGAAAAATACGGCGATCAATACAGCTACGGAAATTTGACTGTGCGCGTTCATTCATTCGACCCCTTACGCTGAGTTCGCATCACACCAATGAAGGTTGACAGTTCCTTGAGCACCGTAACGAAAAAAGGTGCGGGGATCGCGAAAAACGCGAACCTCGCACCCTTTTTTCTCAGTACCTCTACGTCTTAGTGATCCGGCTCTCGGAGGTAGAGTTCATCGACTGTTCTTCTTCCTTCCCTATCGACTGCCGTATAAACAGCAAAGGGAATCAGCTCAGCCGAGCGCATACCATTCTCATCGGGCTGGACGATCATCCTACTCAGCCTGATGAGGTCCATCCGATTGCCTTCACGGTCGAAGAGTCGGCTGCCCGCGCTCACATAGAGCACGATCTTGCCGTCCAGCTGGATCGTGTGCTTCACGAGATCGACGCCTGTCACCTCACCCGAGAGTTCACCCGGCGAGACCTCGGCCTGCACCGGTGGTGCGATCGCCAAGCCCAGCAGAACAAGTATCGCTACGCAAAGGCTTTTCCAAGAAAACGTTTTACTCTTCATTGTACTTTTCTCCTGATTAAACATTGCGCACCTCCTACTCTTCCCGCCAACTGCGGATTTGAGGCAACCACGGTGACTGACAACTCGTACACTCAGCCGACATACCACCGGTACTCGAACCACTAAAGCTCATGGCACAGGGGTCACACTTCAAGCCGGAGCACTTCGCATCCGGCGGACCGCAGCAAGCACCTTCCGGGCAGGGCTCACACAGCGGATCCGAAGGATCACACCCCGGCGGCGGCGGCGGCGGGGGCGGCGGCAAGATGGGATCCTTGATCAGACCCGGTCCCACCTTCTTCTTGCGATCGTCGTCATCATTGGCATCTACTTCACTGAAGCTTGAGCCCAAGTCGAAGGTCCACTGATAGGCATCCCCCGTCTGTTGACAACCCGCCACAGAGCCGGGGAGGAAGGAGCCCACAATCACCTTGCCATTGCTGGCCACCGGTCGAGTCAAGAACTTCTCTGTGTCCTCACCGACAAGATAGTAGCCTTTAGTGCTAGATATTGTGTACGTATAGTCTGACTTGGTGATCGATGAATCGAGCGACGTCATGGACTGTAGATCGCCCGCGTCCAGAGGCAAGGCAGTAGAATCGTAGCTATCGATATCTCGTATCACGTAGACGCGGTCATTGTCCGAGCTATCCCCGAGCACATCTCCCTGCATGATGTCGGAACGGTTTCCGGTAGCCGTGATCAGCCAGCGCACCGAAGAGCCTCCGACGCGTGCAATGGCGGGCGGATAGTAGATGCTTCGTTTTCCGTCGCCTTTCCAGAACTTCTCCAAGTCCCAATCGGGCTGAGCAGAGTTACCGCCCACATCGTTTCCAACCTTGGAAACGTCCCAACGCCAGATATTCCCGCCCAAGTCAGCGAAATAGATATGGTCGAGATATCCGTCGGAATTATAATCATCGAGACGCGGAGAGGCGGCGAAGGCGTAGTCGAACCCAGCATCACCGATGCTACCCAACGTTCCACCCGAGTGATCGAAGACACGCTGTGCCAGGATCTCGCCTGTGGCGATATCCACCACGAAGATTCCGCGACCCTTTCGACTCGTCGAAGCATCCTGGCTCGAATCATAGCCGGCGCTCAAGGGATCACCCTCTGGCGAGTAACCGCCTCCAAAGATGGTGACCCAACGATCCACGATCCTACCCGCCGACTGCACCTTGATGCGATAGATCACGGGGTCAGACCAGGTCTCACCGATGTAATCGTCCATACCATAGCCACCGGAGTTCAAGATCCGCGTGAAACCATCGTCCTCGTAGATGGCCGTGTCCGGATTGGAACAAGAAGTGCCCGATGAAGTAAGTTTTTCACAGGGGAACTCCCAAAGATAGCCCGGATAGCGAGAGTCCGTCGGATCCGTCACATCCAACGCGTAGTACTGCCCTCCACCCTGGCGCATCCCACCGATCAGCACGGTGCGCCACTGTTCTTTCAACTTGACCGGATCTCCGGAAATCAAGGACTTCGTCGGCGCCCCGTTACTATCAACTCCGCGGTTGATCCACACATCATTGGAGGTAGGTGAACCGTCAACAAAGTAGTAGTCACGCACCGGCTTCGCGTCGATGGGCAACTGCTTGATGTTCTTGCGCGCAACCCAGGGCATGAAGCCAAAGAGTTCTTCGCCATCAGGGACGAAGGTTGTCGGGGGCTCGTGAGGATCACACACTCCCGTGCAAACCCAATCACCTGCCTTGAAGGCATGCAAGAATCCATCGTTGGCCCCTGCATAAATCACAATGGGGCGCCACTTCACCGCATCGCGGAACTCGATGTACGCCGACCCGAGGCCGAAGGCACTTGGGGCGGTGACCAGTCTCGGCGAAGAGTGGAAGATGTCGCCCAAGAGTTTCGGTTGCCCTTCGGAATTTTCACGACGATCACATGCACCGTCGATTAATACGGATCCGAAATTACAGCCTTTGGCATAGTCAACAATCACATCCGCCAGATCTTCATTTCCAATCGTTGCCGCATAGGTCGATGCTGTCGTTGTATCCACACCCAGTTCACGCTCGAAGGGGGCTGCATAAAGTATTCCTTCGCCGGCGGCCTTGATGTCCAGGTCGGCAGCACTGATATTGGCGCTATCCCACTCGGCCGCCGATGTGCCGGGCAAGGATTGACCGAAGCCATAGGGCCGACTCACGTATAGATTCCGTGTCAGTGGATTCGTCAACAGGGTGGCCACGTCGAAGACGGGCTCCCGGTAGAAGGGACTCATTGAATTGGCAGCCTGCAGGTCATCCAACATCAAGTCACCATTTCGACAGACATCGGCGTCGTCCGGTGCATCCAGTGCACACTTCCAGTTCTTGTCAAAAATACCACCCCCCAAACTCATATTGAGGGCCATCAAGTGACCTTCCCAGAAGGGGTCACTATCGAGATACTTGAAGTAACTGGTATAGAAGAAGGAGCCCAGACTCTGGCGACTGGAAGGCACCGATGAAGCGGCGAAACTCTGCGGACCCTGAATCATGGCGTTCACCACCTCGATCAGTTTCTGCGTGAGTTCGTCGGTGTTGGAGGTATTGAAGTTCTCACCACCCGCATCGTCGGCGGCTCGCTTGAGCAGCGCTTCGGCTTGGGAGGTTGCAGCAAAACCGACAGTGTAAACCGCTACGTTTTGCTTCCCCTGGAAATCCGGATTGCTGTCATCGGGGTACATATCATTTTCGTACATGTACCTGGACACATCATCGAGGTCCTCACCACCCAGAAGTCCGTCTGCGAGGTTGAAGCCCTTGGTGTGCTCGGAGTGACCCCCTGAAAAGGTATCGCTAGTGGGCTCACCGTCGGAAAGCACGACGACATAGTTGTTCTGACAGATCCCCTTGACCGGCGAAGGGGGCACATGCCAGGTCGTGGGATCCTCCCAATCGCTGTCTCCCGTAGCGTACTGATACGTGGGGAAGTACTGCTTTGACGTGCCCGATTCGTATGTATAACAAGTACCCCATCGTCGACAATTGCCCCGCCTCCACCTCTTACAACAGGAATACGGTGTCGCGACGTTCGCAGTAACGGTCTCGTAAGGGCACTCATTCTGGGTGCGCGACATGAAATAGGTGTAGACCTGGAAGAGTGACTCCGCCAAAGGAGTTCCACCGCTGGCGTTGATCTCATTCCGCATAATGTCTTCAATCTGTTGCGGATGCGTTTTTACATCAGAAGAACC
>PIVT01000503.1 GCA_003353845.1 Pseudomonadota bacterium
CCTTCCGGGACCGCAAACGCCCTTCCGCCGCCGCGCATCCTTCCGGGACCGCAAACGCACCTTCGCCGCCGCGTACCCTCCAGGGACCGCCAACGCCGTACCATGGCTACCACCATGGCAACCACCCAATTTCCCACCGTCCAACCCCACATGTACCACACGGAGAGTGACCATGCCGAGAGTAGTGACCTTTGCGTGTGCCCGTCTTCCAAGGGTGCCGGGACGGCACCAACAAGGAACACCTCCCATCCACCCCCAACTGTGCCGCACTTTTGGAGAGTAGTGACCTCCAACAATGCTCCACAGAGCAAGGACTGAGACTTCCACATATCTTTCCATATATCTTCCATCGTGCACTTTTCCTGAACAGCAAAATACGCACCGATACTTTCCAACATTTACTTGCTGAGGAGACGACCTTGCCTACATGTATGTATCCATCCAGGTTTGGTGAGGTCATTCCATCCAACATGCTTTTTCTTTTTTATCTTTTACCTTTCTAATTAACAAAACATTCTATCGAGCCCGCACTTGAGTTTGGCCATACGGATTCATTGCACCAGGAAGCAACTGTGTGGTAACTGCGCTTCCTGCAAGGGTGTGTTGAGTACCTCGGAGTTGGCATCTCCGAGCCTGTCCGTCGTCGGTGCCGTTGGCACAGCCGACGCAACCCGATGGCCGTTGCTCCTCGCGATGCTCGCCGATATCGCTACCAAGATGATAGATAGCTCATAATCTTGTGTAGCTCACCGTTCTCTACGACTTCCTCGTAGTTAGAGTAGTGCGCCTGTTTCTTCATATTTAGCAGAGCTACACAAGTAGTTGACGCAAGATTGTCCGGCGAACCTCCGCCGTCACCGAGGCATTTGCGTTCCGATCCCTCAAGGACGGCGCTTTTTCCAATCTCTTCCCAACTTTCCAAAACACATATCTTGCCGCCGCGCATCCTTCTGGGACCGCGAAAGCTCCACATCTTCGGCCGCCGCGCATCCTTCCGGGACCGCAAACGCCCTTCCGCCGCCGCGCCAGGCCGCG
>PIVT01000504.1 GCA_003353845.1 Pseudomonadota bacterium
CTGATATCGTACGCCACCCGCGACGCGCCGGTGTGCGCAGCAATTTTCTTACCTATCTCAAGGAGCGCCGCCTCGTCTATCCGGACCGGACGCGCCAGCTTCGCGGCCGCGCTCTCGACCGCCCGCATGCCGACGACGTACCTGGTTTTCGGCGCATCGTTCTCGCAAAGTTCGAGAAGAATGCGCGGAAGCTCGAGCTTACTCCACGCCTCGACACAGAGCGCGTTCAGTTTGTCATAGTCGATATCGCCGTCGACCTTTATCCACGAGACAGGTTTGTAGATAGGGATCTCGGGGCGCGTTCCCTCTTCGGGGACGACCGTCGTCCGGCTAGCCATCTTGAAGCACTCCGCGTTCGCGCCGAGAGTGCTGCGGGCCAGGTCTGCCAGGGCCGGGTCGGGTTCCATGTCCGGGTCGAGCGCCATTCCGAAGTACTGAAAGGGCGTCCGGATGCCGGTAGTTTCGTCGTAAATGTAGGGTCTACCGTGTTTTTCAGTGTAGTACTTCTCAGTCTCCTGTTCGATGATGTCGGACGCGAGCTGGCTCGTATGGAGCTTCTCTTCAGTGAATTCGCCGACAGTTCTGATGATTTGCGCGGGACCGGGACAGGGAATCCGGTGCGTGAATGACGGAGGGAGGTCGAGGTACTCGCCGACCTTCCTGACCTGAGGCTTTGCCAACGACGCCAGCGGCTCGATCTTCCCGACAGAGTAGTCCCAGCCGACGTTGTGCTGACTCTTGAAGCCGCCTTCGGTTTCTCTAATGTCTGGCGCGATCGTGCCATCCGCGATCCAGGAGGCGCCCACCTGGCCGATATGCCTGTCTGATACTTTCCTGTAGTTGCCGATGAACGTTTTGCGTTTCTCTTCACCGTCGGAAAGCCCCAGCAGTGGCGGGAGAATCTCGTCCCTCACCTCCAGGACCGTGAAATTCAGTTTGCTGAAGATCTCACGCGTGACTTCCCCCTCGGGCTTGTCGTTTATGAGGCGACGGCAACCGTCTTCGATGAAGAACGCATGGAGGTCTTT
>PIVT01000505.1 GCA_003353845.1 Pseudomonadota bacterium
AGGTGGCTGTGTCGTCGCCTCGGATTATAGAAGAGTTCGATGTAATCGAAAATATCTTCCCGTGCTACTTCTCGATTTCTATAAATCTGCCGCTTGATCCGTTCTGTTTTCAAGGTGTGAAAGAAGCTTTCCGCAACCGCGTTGTCGTGGCAGTTACCTCGACGGCTCATGCTGGGTTCTAAGTTGTGAGCCTTCATGAAACGAAGCGTCTCGTCACTGGTGTACTGACTTCCCTGATCGCTATGTACTAAAACTTGTTGCTGAGGTTTTCGTTTCCAAACGGCCGACAGCAAGCTCTGAAGCACCAGATCGCGGCGCAACCGAGGCTGCATCGACCAACCCACCACGAGTCGCGAAAACAAGTCGATGACCACGGCCAGGTAGATCCAGCCTTCATAAGTTCGGATGTAAGTGATGTCCGTGACCCACACCTTGTCCGGTTCGTCCACGGTGAATTGCCGTTTCAAATGGTTGTCGGCCACAATCGCAGGCTTGCCCCCTTTGAACACACGTCGCTTATACCCTATTTCTGCGCGTATTCCGGCCTGTCGCATGATGCGTGCAACCCGATGAACCCCACAACGCTCACCTTGTTCACGAAGATCTTGGTGAACCATGGGGCTTCCGTAGGTCCCACCGCTGGCCACATAGGACTCCTGAATCAACTTCAGCAATCGCTCGTCCTCGACCGCTCGCTTCGAAAGTGGTTTCGTCAGCCACGCATAGAATCCACTGGGATGTACCCGCAAAACGCTGCACATCGCACGCGCCCGAAACTCCTTACAATGATCGCGGATGAACACGTACTCCACTCGGATGCTTTCGCAAAGTACGCCGCGGCTTTTTTTAGGATGTCACGCTCCTCCGTGACGCGTCGAAGCTCGGCTTTTAGCTCTCGGATCTCTTCATCACGGCCGCTCTCCGCGCCACCATCACGGGCTTTTTGATCCTGGATCCACTTGTAGAGACTGTGGGTCGAGACCCCCAGTCGCGCCGAGACCTCGGCGACGGGATACCCCCGCTCGGT
>PIVT01000506.1 GCA_003353845.1 Pseudomonadota bacterium
ATCGAGGGTCAACGGGTCGATGGGAGTGTTTGGTTCACTATCGGCCAGGATCTTTCGGAACATGGGAACAATGAGCCCTGGGATTCCTCGAGCTCGCTCAAAGAGGATCCGCATACCCTCTTGGCAGATGCGTTGCATATTTTCGACCCCGAAGTGATGTTCGATAAAAGGGGTCAGTTCGTCAAATGTCAGTCCCGTAAGTTCTTGCCGTACGACGATACGTCGCCACAAGGCAGCGATACCCTGAAGTCTGTCCCGTAGCGCAGGCATCCCGATGAGCAGGATGCGTACCGGACAATTGCCGTCCAGATCACTTTCGGCCAGAGCCCTTGCTTCCAGTAAAGTTTCATCGGCCAGTTCGTGTGCTTCGTCGAACCATATCAGCAGCTGGTGAGGTTGTTCGCGAAGTGCCTGCACCAGTGCCTGGAGCGTTTCGCTGTGAGAGCGTCGTGTCGGCACTCGCAAGCAGTTAGCAAGGACTCTGATAAGCCCCGTTGCGTTGAGGTGACGTGCGTGAGAAAAATACAGCACTCGGTAGCGGCAACGATCAAGAGCGGTGTGTAGTTGCCGGCAGAGCATGGTTTTACCGACACCGGTCTCTCCGGTCAGGAGCAGATAGTGGTCGGCTTCGTTGCGAAAGGTGTTTTCAAGGTTTTCAAGTGCACGTACAAAGTCGGCGAAGGCAAAGTGGTGGGTTGTATTCATGGCTGATCCTCCGAATCGGGTTTGTTTTTGTTTGCCTGGACAAGCCTGTCGAGGTATTGCAGATAGGCCTTTAGAGCACGGTTGGGTCCAAGGACATTACGGGTCTTATCGATAGCTTCTGTAAAAGGCTGAGCGGGCAAAGGGCCTGTTTTGCGATAGAAGGCCTCGATAGCCGTGGCTTCGCGTTGGTCGATGGGAACACAGCGTTGCAGCAGCCGACTGAACTCACGGAACACTTCCGGCAGCCCGAAGCCGGGTTGGGCATTGGGTCGGCTATGACCGCGCCACAGATCGAGAAGTTTTTGCAGCTGTCCGGTGCCC
>PIVT01000507.1 GCA_003353845.1 Pseudomonadota bacterium
GAAAACCCTAGCATCCATTCCACCAACTCCACCGAACTAAACACCGCTGTGCCCGCGCTATGATCCATCCCTTCAAACTCCGTATGTTTTACATTCACATTCCCCGCCGCCTTCAATCGCTCCACCATTTTTTTCACTCCGGTTGTCCGGTTCCCATCATCGCCACCCACCATCGCCCAAATCGGCAACTTCGCAAGCTTCTTCACATCGTCCGCATCACTACCACCCGCACCACAAGGCGCCGCCGCCGCAAATCGATCCGCCGATTCATTGATCCAAACCCAAGTACCCTTGCCCCCCATGCTGTAGCCCATCACATACACACGATCCTTATCAATCTCAGGAAAAGTTTCCAACACATAATCAAGCATCGTATCGAGCGAATCCGCCTCCCAAAGTCCCGCCGTGTTCGGCTCGAGCAAAATCATCCCCTTCCCAGCAAGCTCTGCCAAATCATACCCCCGCAGCTTCTTAAACCCCCGCTTCTTCTCGAACGGCCCTCCCGGAGCCGAAATCGCAAGCTGCTCTTGCAAACTCAGGTCCCACCAACGCTGTCCTCCACCATGCAACGAGATCAACAACGGCAGCTTCCCCGCAATCTTCTCCACAGGCCGCGCCACAAAAGCAACTTTCTTCATTTTTCCAAGTTTCTCATGCAACTCACCAGGCCACTCTAAAAGCTCCAGCTCAATATTCTTAAACCGCGCATTCATCCCCGCCAACGTCTCAGTAAGTTTCGCATCCCCATCCTGCGTCGGTTGTGCCGCTGCGGCCGGGCGCGTATTCCTCTGCCTGGATTGGCGGAACTTTTGGCGAACGGCCTCGATCTCCTCCGTGGTCAGTTTGCCGTCCTTATCCGTGTCCGCTTCGGGAAAACGCTTGAGTATTCGCGCCAGTTGCTCTTCGGAGGGCTGTTGCGCTTGCGCGTTCGGCTGAGATGCGGAAAGTTCCACTCGAGTGTATGGGCTTGAAAGATACTGCTTGTAGCCGTTGGACATATGCCCGTGATTGCTGAAGAAATCG
>PIVT01000508.1 GCA_003353845.1 Pseudomonadota bacterium
AGGAGGTCCCAAAGGGGTCATGGGTAACCCCCAGATATGGGGATCCCATGGGTCATGGCCAATGGCCTAGACCCCTACAGGAGCCTGAGAGCCCATGAGGGTGGTACATCAGGATGGCCATTGGCCATGGACCCTGAGGACCCTCAGGATGACCATCCCAAGGGCCATGGACCCTGAGGACCCATAGATGACCATCCCCAAGTGGCATTCTGGACCCTCAGGTACTCTACGCACTTGACGTCATTAACCCATGGCGACCCTCAGGATACGGGTATCCAGGGATCCAGGGATCCAGGGTCCTAGGGATCCAGGGCTCCAGGGGATAATGGCCATTGGCCTAACCCCCTACATGAGCCTGAGAGCCCTAGGGATGGGTATAAGGGATATCCCCCATTGGGACCCAGGGCTACAGGGGCTAGAGGGACCCTCAGGATGGCCATCCAGATGACCCCTAACCCCTAGACCTACTCGGGATCCATGAGGTTGTCCCGGACACTGTCACGGACACTGACAACGGTCAGGGACCCTTGACCCTCAGGATACGGGTATCCAGGGTCCTAGGGATCCAGGGCTCCAGGGGCCAATGGCCAATAGCCTAGACCCCTACATGAGCCTGAGAGCCCATGAGGGTGGTACATCAGGATGGCCATTGGCCATGGACCCTGAGGACCCATATATGACCATCCCCAGGGTGCTATCTGGACCCTCAAGTACTCCGTCCCGGGTATCGAGAGTTCGGTTCGCCAACCAAGAGGTCGGAGCCCTCAGGATACGGGTATCCAGGGATCCAGGGCTCCTAGGGATCCAGGGCTCCAGGGGATAATGGCCATTGGCCTAACCCCCTACATGAGCCTGAGAGCCCTAGAGGTGGGTATAAGGGATGTCCCCATCGGGTCCTCGTGGCCCATGGGTCTAGATGGCCATCCCAAGGGTCCATCTGGATGACCCCCAACCCCTGGATCTCCTCGGGATCCATGAGGTTGTCCCGGACACCTCGATAGCTGACATTGTCACGGACAACTA
>PIVT01000509.1 GCA_003353845.1 Pseudomonadota bacterium
CTCTTCACTGTCCCAATAGCGATAAAGGCCTTGGTGGCTCTCTTTTTGCGCTTCATCCGACAATAAGGAGAAGCCGGCGCGCGTGGCATCTGTGGTGGCGTTGATGGCTGGTTGGTTGCGACCGCCGTATTGGGCGCCGCCCACCCAGGTCACCCCAGAGTCGCCCATGTCGTCTTGCACTTCTTGTTTGGCTCTGACGGCGTCGCCACTTTTCACGGCATTGGTCCATGCCTGGGCGCGGGCAAGCGTTGCGTAAGCCTTATCGGTGTTCATCTCACCCATGGTGTCGACCATGGCCTCACACGAGCTGCTGGCGTCGTCAAAATCGAACTTGCCTTGCAGTACGCCGTTGGTCATCAAATCATAAAGCCCGGGGTCTTTTTTCTGCAGGTAGTAGCCTGGCAGGCTCAGCACTGCTGAGGTGGCATTGGTGAGCATGTCGCCCATCATGTCCTGAAACCCCTCCGTCACGCCATTGAGTTGATTCTCAACAGTGACCGATGGGTCTAACATCCCGCACTGCAAGTTCATGTCCCAACCGACGCCAAGGGCGGTGGGGCTGATGCGCTCTTGTCTGGCGGGCAGTGCGATGACCGGCCCGCCGCCTAAGGTGTAGTGAAGAACGCTGTCGTTGTCCGCTTTGAGGCTCACGTTCGTTCCTATCGAACTGTGTGCGCTGGCGCTCATCAATAGGGGGAGCAGTAATGCCGCTTTGAGCGGCCAAGTATGGGTCATCATTATTCTCCAAAGTGGGCAATCAGCGTGCTACCACGACGCTGGCAGCCTTTGTATAGGCGCCATGCAGCCCAGACGTACTGGTCGTCTGAGGCGATGTGCGGCGCGTAAGGGTCGTAAGGCGTTAAGCTGTCATCAAACTGTGGCCAGACAGTCGCATCGGTTTGCGCTATCGGCGACAGCATTTGCCAAGCGGTCTCCTCGTTATTGGGTTTAACGGGCCCCGGTGGCCAATATCCAGGGTGCGCCGTTGGGGTAAAAGGTTGATACACACGGCCTTCGCCGA
>PIVT01000510.1 GCA_003353845.1 Pseudomonadota bacterium
CTGTCAGTACAGCGGAAGAAAGAGAAGGCACTGCGCGTGCTGGCTTTCGACCGGCTGGACCGTCCCAACAAGGATGATATCATGGAGCGCTACCGTTCTTTTGTGAAGGCATGGCACCCTGACAGTCTCGACGCTTTGAAGGAAGCGGTAGAGCACCGGCCAGCACATACGCTGGACGAGCTTCGTCAGGCCAAGGATTTTCTTGTCAAGTATTTGGAGGAACTATGAGCAGACACGGTATCGGCGGCAACAATCCGCCTGAAGATCAAACCCTATCCCTCAAGGTCGGCGCTCGCTTACCTAAGACGCTTGGCCGCTGTGCTGACGCATACCATGAGGTGCGCGAGCTGCGTCTGGCTATGGATAAGGACGTCAAGCGCGTCAAGGAACGTGAGAACGAGATACACGACCATATCCTTGAGCACCTGTCCAAGTCCGACGACACTGGCGCGAGTGGTCTGAAGTACAAGGCCCTGGTCACGTCCAAAGAGAAGGCCAGCGCTGACGACTGGGAGGATATCTATGACTACATCATGGAGAATGACCGCTTCGATCTGCTGGGCAAGAGCTTGAACCAGAAGACAGTAGCAGAGCTGTGGGACAATGACGAGAAGGTCCCCGGCGTTAAGAAGGTGCATGTCAAATCATTGAGTATCACCAAAATCTAGGAGGCCACATGGCTAAGAAGAAACCATATCGGCGCAAGAACAGGCGTCTGGAAATGACAGTCGATATCCCGACTGAGTACGCTAACGATGAGGAGTTCCTTAATTCGATAGCGGACAAAATGGACGACGTTGAGTGGCGAATGCAGCTTGACGAAGACGACGACGGCAATATAACGCCCGTCCCCATCAACCGTATCAAGCTCGGTGATCTTGAGTTTGCGAAAGAGGAGTAGCACCATGGGAACTGCCCTGGAGAAATATCAAAAACGTATGGCCGCTGCGGCGGACGATTACGCAGGTGAGGAGAAGACGGGCGGTTCGTTTATTACGATGCGCGGCGGTATCCTCAAGTA
>PIVT01000511.1 GCA_003353845.1 Pseudomonadota bacterium
AAAACAGCTGTATTTCGGGTGAATATTGTCAGAAACGTGGGTCGGCGGAGACCATGGCGCAACGCAGGTCCGGTAGAGACTGTGACAGCAGGTCACGTGGCAACATCTCACCAAGACGTCGCTTTGTTCACCAGGTCGTTTGCGGACCTGGGGAGCGAATCTTCAAGTTCGAGGAAGGTTCCTAGGTCGAGAATGGGCACCTCTACCGTCACGCCTTCGGGGTCAGATTCGGCGGTTCGCGCCCGACCTAGGTAACTTCGGACCCTGCCATCAGAATTATCTGTACTCCCAATATAGGTTGCATCTCATAGTCATGAAAGTCATATTGGGAGCGCAGACAGGTTGACGAGCTTTTCGTGCCAACTTTTTACTCGTCCAGGGACCCTCAAGAATCGCACACCAGGACGCCTGCTCCGGCGGAAATGATCCCGCAGACGCGTCATTATGTCAACCGCGCCGTGATTTTCGAGCACTTCGGACAATACTTTTCATCGTGGAAGAATTTCCTTTCGTTTGCCCCCTCTTCTGCGTGGGAACGTTTTGGGGCGGAGACTTTCCGAAACATCGTGTGGGTCGCTGGTGCAACCCACGCGAGCTCGCCGTACCCCATGAGAGAGGCCGTTGGACTCTGCAACTTCGTTCTCGGCAAAACTAGACTCCAAGCAACGTCTTCCGCTGTGCTTTATCACGAATGCCACAAAGAGTAAGTCTCTTGGTTCTTCGCACATGGCCACCAACAGATTGGACGTTATCATTACACTCTCATCCCCACTCCTCCGCTTTGCAGGTTTGCCAGGCAGATGACCTTAAAACGACCTCCCGAACTCGTACGGGCGCACTCGAAATTGTCGAGATATACGAGGCCGTGACCCAGGAGTCTGAATTTCGGCAAACCTACCAGGGAGTGCTTGGCGGCTTGGAGCCCACATGGAGCTTGGCCCGTGAGAAGAAGCTCGTGCGTGTGCTCATGGGCATTGCCGCAGCTGGGATTCTACCATTTGAGAAACTCGGCGTGC
>PIVT01000512.1 GCA_003353845.1 Pseudomonadota bacterium
ATCAAGGCACCCCCCATGCCCCACACCAAACAAAAGACCATCAACGATCCGTAGTCGACCCCGTACTGCGTCGTGTAACGGCCAATCCCATACACTTGGAAGATCACGGTCAATACCAAGATCACCAGCAAGTTTGTCAATATGAACAATCCCATACGCCGAGCCATCATTTCACTCCTCTACCTTCCTGTTTCCTCGTCGCCAGACGAAGGAACCTTCGATTCTCAACTTGCAAAGAGGTACCCAAAATAATAGATGTACCCCGCCACAAGGAATCCACCTTCCACGCGGCTTAAGGAAAATTTTCGCACGATAAAGCCGAACAATACAACACTGGTGCCAATCATCACGCCGAGATCCACCGCGACTCCGGCATGGTCCGGAATGTGCAACGGGTTAATTAAGGCGGCCGCCCCCAGGACTACGAGAACATTGAAAATATTCGAACCCACGAGATTTCCGAGGACGATGTCACCCTCACCTTTTCTGGCGGCTGCCAGACAGCTGGCCAACTCGGGCAAGCTCGTCCCCAAGGAAAGCAAGGTGAGCCCGATGACGCGCTCCGACACATTGCAGGCCTGCGCAATGCTCACGGCCCCGTCGATCAAGGTTTGCGCACCGCCAACTAACATGACGCAACTCACCACCACGCCCACCAGACACTTCGAGCGCACCACGACCTCACCACCAAATTCCTGGGCGAACTCCGCCTCCACACCCGCACTCTCGCGCTTGTCGCCCAACAGCAACCAGAGATAGGGGGGAAGCAAGAACAAGAAAAAGGCCCCTACAGCTCTCTCGATCACATGTACCCACAATACGGGGAGCAACATCACACCAACCAAGATGACAATGGGCATCTCGCGACGCAGAAAACGCGCGTGGGTGTGTATGGGTGCGACCAGCGCCGCAAGCCCCAACACAAAAGCCAGGTTCGCGATATTGGAACCCACCACATTGCCAAAGGCCATGGCCGAAGCGCCGCGCCCTACCGCCATGAGGGTTGTCGCCATTT
>PIVT01000155.1 GCA_003353845.1 Pseudomonadota bacterium
TCTTCGAGCCTGCGCCGAGCAAACAGTAGTCCCGACTACCTCTGCGGGCGATCGGACGTTCTACCGTCCAAGTAGTGCTGTGTCAAGATTTGATTTTGGGGTTACTGCGTTGTCCGTGGGTGCCACTTCCCTGAAAGAGTCTTGCGTGTCAAGGGCATCCTGGCGTGTTTTTTGGCGTACGTTTTGCGCTGGCCGTTTTGGGCCGTTTTTTTGGAGTTCGGGTTGGCTTCGGTGGTGGATAATTGTGGGTCGGTTGTTGTCACGGTCGTTTTCTACGAGGCGTCTTGCGGCCGTTCTTTTCTCTGCGGCTGCACCTCAACACATCCCTTCGTGAATACGCTGCTTCTTGAAGCAGACGCTCGGGCCGTATGGGGACCATTGCCCGGGCCCGACACCGATGATTCTATGGCGACCGTCTCGCGGACGCAGAGGCCGTCTTAATCAGTTGGACGCTCGGCTGGAAACGCCGAGTCCAAGTGGCACCTCAGACTGGCCTTGCGCCGCGAGGATCTTCTCGCTCAATCAGCGAGTGATCGATGCAACCACCTCCTCCTGTTCAGTGACTCCTCCTGGGCCGTTCGATGAAACTTGATAAACTGACGGTTGCCCGGTGAAACGGAGTCGGGCTCTGCTGAGGAGCAACCCGACAAGGGATAGCCGGGTGAGGGCGGGAAGAATATCCGCCGGCCCCGTCGTTGGTATCACGGCGGGGCTTTTCTGTCCGGCCTCCCATTCTTTTTGTCCTCCCCTACCTCGGAAAACCTGACGTCAAATTGCCGATCGGCCTCATGGTCTCACAGATCGGTGTAACGCAATCGCGGCGGACCGCCAAAGGAATACGCCTCGCCGTGCTTGATCATGTGCCAAAGGATCGTCGCCAGCCGACGCATCACGGCCACCCGCGCGATCTTGGAGCCCCGCCGCCGCTTGATTCTTCCGTACCAGGCCTTCATCGACGCATCGCGCCTCAGCGCGTGCAACACCATCTGTCCGAGGATGAATCGGGCCGTGGCACTGCCCTGTTTGGTGATGGACCCCAGTCGGTCCTTCGCGTCGCCCGAGTTGCGGCAGCCGGGGGTTAAGCCCCAGTAGTTCGCCAGGCTGCCCGGCCGTGGGAAACGGTCGATCGAGCCGATCCTCGACGCCAGTGCCAGGCTGCTGTAAGCACCCGCGCCCGGCATGCTGGCCACGATCGGGGCCGTCGGATGAATCCGCTGGCGTTGCTCGATCTTGGTCTGGAGTTGCTGCAACTGTTCCTCCCAGAGATTCCATTGCTGAAGCAGCATGTCCATCTCCATGCGCTCGATCTCGTCAAGCGGCAACTCGCTCAACCAGCGTCGGGCCGTCTTCGTGCGAATGCCCTTGGTGGGGCATTCCTGCTGTAGGTTGTGTTTCAGCAGAATGCGTTGCACTTTATTGATCGTTTGCGTGCATCGTGCTCCCGTTCGCTGCCGCAGTGCGGTCAGTTCCCGGTCCCGGGCGTCCTCCCTCGAAGGTGGCACAACCCGCTTCAGCACATGGACCGGCTTGCCCTCGATCAATCGTTCCCGGTTGACCCAGAGCGTTTGGCATAACTGGTTGGCGTCACGCTGGTCGGTCTTCTTCTTCGACCGGCTCTCCGGCTGAATCAACACGATCTCCCGGCACCCGTATTCGTCGAGCATCTCCAGCAGCCACGGATTGAAGCCACACACCTCGACGATCGCAACCCACCCCCCTTCCGGCTGTGCCCGCTGACGCAGGTCGTCAAAGAATTTCCGCACCCGATCCCACCGTGTGCTCACCTGCCGTTTCAGGACGACGTCGCCCTGTTCATTGCGAAGATTCACGGTCAACTGCTTGCGGTGTTGGTCGATTCCAACCCAATTTCCAACCTTGACACAGCACTAGAACTTCCTTTCCGAGGATCTGCATGGGGATTTCTGCGACTGTCCTTCCCTGCTGGTCGATCTGGGGCACTGCGGCCGATAACGTGATCGCGGGCCGGCGCGGCCGTTGCCGACGCCGGTCTGCACGCATTGTTCGCGCGTCAAAAGTTGCGGCAATGTCCACTTCTCCATATCAAGACAATTGTCTCGATACTTGCGAAACGCGCCTTTGACGTAAGTTGAGTCCAACTCGACTTACGTCAATGGACTTTTCCTTAAGTCGCGCCACGCGCTCTGACGCAATTTGACATTTGCTCTCACTGGACATTTCATTCCTGCGCGGAAGTCGCACGCACGCATTGTGCCCGCACACTTCTCGCGTAGGTAAGGAATCGTCTGAAGCATGAAAAAGGAGAGCAAGTGATGGGCAAGCGAAAACCATCTCGCCCCAACCGTTCCCGCAAACGCAAGTCGACTGGCCGACAGGCTCGCGCAGGCCGAAGGACCCTTCGCTCCGAAAAGATCGGAGCCCTGCCGATCATCAACCACTTCATCAAGCGGCTCCGCTTGGAAGAATTGCTACGGGAGTGCCTGCCGCCGGAGGACAAACGCGTGAAGGTCCCCGCGGCCAAAGCGCTGTTGGTACTCCTGCGAAACCTCCTTATCTCACGCGAGCCCTTGTACGGCATCGGCGAGTGGGCCGCCGGCTACGCGCCTGACCTGCTGGGCCTGACACTCGAAGAGTTGGAGGCGCTCAGCGACGACGGCATCGGACGGGCACTGAATTGCCTGTTTCGTAGCAAACAAGGGGCCTTCGTGCTGGCCGTGGTCCGGCACACGATCCGCGAATTCAAGGTCACGCTCCAGCAGTTGCACAACGACTCCACCACCATCACCTTCCACGGCAACTACTCGGATGCTGCCGACGAAGACACCCGTGCCGGGCAACGCACCCTGGCCATTACCTGGGGCCACAACAAGGACCACCGTCCCGACCTGAAGCAATTGGTCTACATCCTCACGCTCAGCGACGACGGCGGCGTGCCGGTCCACTTCCGTGCAGCCAGCGGCAATACGACCGACGATCAGACGCACGTGGAAACCTGGAAGCTGCTTTGCGAATTGGCCGGTCGCAGCGACTTCCTCTACGTGGCCGACTCGAAACTGGCTACTACGAAGAACATGGCATATCTGCACCAGCACCGCGGCCGGTTCATCACCGTGCTGCCTCGGACGCGCGGCGAAGACAAGGCATTCCGCCGGTCGCTTCGAGAGGGGAAGGTCTCCTGGCGGACGATCTACGAAAAGGTCGACGAGGAGGACGACCAGAAGAAGGTCCTGGATTGCTTCTCGACGACCAGCGAACCAGTGACCAGCGAGGAAGGCTATCGGTTGTTGTGGTATCACAGCACGCGTAAGGCGGAATTGGACGCCCTGGCCCGTGCGAACCGTCTCCAGCGGGCGACGCGGGACTTGGACGAACTGCGGCAACGGCTCACCTCGCCGCGGACTCGCCATCGTCAGCGTGATAAGGTGGCGGAGGCAGTCGAGGAGATCCTGAAGTCCCGGGAAGTGAAAGATCGGATCAGCGTTACGATCGAAGAGCGGGTCCAGGAACGTTATCGTCAGGCGGGGCGGGGGCGGCCGACCAAGGACACCCGCTATGTCAAGGAGGTTTCCACTCGCTTCGATCTGAGCTACCAGATCGACTACGCGCGGATTGCCGAGGATCAGCGGTGCGACGGCGTCTTTCCGCTGGTGACGAATGTCCTGGAGCTTTCGGAGAAGGAACTGTTGTTGGTCTATAAACGTCAGCCGGTGATCGAGAAGCGCTTTTCACAACTGAAGACCGACTTCCGCGTGGCGCCGGTATACCTGAAGGACGTGAGCCGGATTCAATCGCTGTTGTGCGTTTACTTTCTGGTCCTGCTGGTTGAGTCACTGTTGGAACGTCAGCTGCGTCAAGCGATGGAACGCGAGCAACTCGAAAGCCTTCCCATGTACCCGGAGGACCGCCCTTGCCGCCGACCGACCGCTCGGCGCGTGATCGACTTGTTCAACGACGTCAACCGTCACACGCTCAGCGATGGCTCCCAGGCCCCAACCGTCTTCGTCACCGACCTATCCAACCGCCAACGACGCATCCTCAAGCTCCTCGGAGTCCCCGCCAACGAATACCGGGGATGACTTGCTGGCGGCCGAGAAAGTCGGAGAAAACAGAATGCCACTGCTCGGAAAAGAAGTTAGAGACGTGCGAATGACCGGTAGGGCACGCAAGCTG
>PIVT01000156.1 GCA_003353845.1 Pseudomonadota bacterium
ATACTTGAGGATACCGCCGCGCATCGTAATAAACGAACCGCCCGTCTTCTCCTCACCTGCGTAATCGTCCGCCGCAGCGGCCATACGTTTTTGATATTTCTCCAGGGCAGTTCCCATGGGTTTACTCCTCGTTGTCTATTTCAAGATCACCAAGTTTCAGACGGTTGATCGGAACGATGGTGACTTCCTCGTTCTCGTCTTCGTCAAGCTGCATCTGCCAGCTAACGTCGTCCATTTTGTCCGCCAACGAATTAAGGAACTCCTCGTCGTCAGCGTACTCAGTCGGGATATCGACCGTCATTTCCAGACGCCTGTTCTTGCGCCGGTATGCTTTCTTCTTTGCCTTAGCCATGTGGCCTCCTAGATTTTGGTGATACTCAATGATTTGACATGCACCTTCTTAACGCCGGGGACCTTCTCGTCATTGTCCCACAGCTCTGCAACAGTCTTCTGGTTCAAGCTCTTACCCATGAGATCGAACCTGTCGTTATCTACGATGTAGTCGTAAATCTCTTCCCAATCGTCAGCACTGGCTTTCTCTTTGGACGTGACCAGGGCCTTGTACTTCAGGCCAGACGCGCCAGTGTCGTCGGACTTGGACAGGTGCTCAAGGATATGGTCGTGTATCTCGTTCTCACGCTCCTTGATCCGCTTGACGTCCTTGTCCATAGCCAGCCGCAGCTCACGCACTTCATGGTATGCGTCAGCACAGCGGCCAAGCGTCTTAGGCAGGGCAGCGCCGACCTTCAGGGATATGGTTTTGTCTTCAGGCGGATTGTTGCCGCCGATACCGTGTCTGCTCATAGCTTCGTCCTTTGTTCTTCGTGAAAGCGTGCCTTCTTACGTCTGTGCTTCCACGTTTCCAACATCTCAGCAATGATGAAGACGACGAACACAATAGCTGCGCCCGTGATGAACACCCCGCCAAAGAAGCCAACACATGTGAGGCCCCAGTTAAGCCCCATTAAAAAAGCATCAATCATCCTTTAGCTCCTCCAGTTTCTTCAGTAGATAATCCTTGGCCTGACGAATTTCCTCAAGAGTATAGGGGTACGTCCTCACTGCGCCGCTGGCGTCCGGGTGCAGAGACTTGACCAGCAAAGCGTACTTCGCCTTGATGCAGCCTTCCCAGTTAACCGGCACGTAGTCCGGCCTGATATCCAGAACGCGCTTTGCCTTCTCGATCTTGCGACGCACTACCAGCTCGCTATCTTCTTTTCTCGTAAATCCAGCCATTATGTCCCTCTTATAGCTTACGCTCAGATAATTGTCAACGTCCGCGCCTGCGCTTTTTACGTCGCTTGGCTTTCTCCCGTTCCTTGACCGCCTCTACCTTTTCCTTATACGTGGGGAAGCTCGCCATTGCATCCTCAAACTCTTCCTGCGTGATCGGCTGCGTCCACTTGTGCCGGTCTGATACAACGAGGAACTGGCGACGCTTGCCTTTCCACATGAAGCCGTCAAAGCTCTCAGTGTTCTTCAGCAGGTCCACCCCCTCTTGCATTAAACCTGCCAACATGGGGTCGCCCTGGTAAGACTGCTTCCTGCGCCCGTCGTTAATCTTGCTGCTCACTTCAGGCATTAGCAGGGTCAGCTCTGCCGACGTATAGAAGGGCCGTATGTGCAGCGAAGGGAGTGTCTGCGCCACGTCAGCAGCGAATGCCGAGTGCTCTTGCAGCAGCGCCCAGTCCAGCGCCGACGTAATCCACAGCATTATGACGTTGTGCTCGTCGGCACGTATCTCTTTCCCTACACGTTGGATCGGTGTCAAGCTGGCCTCATAGGCTGCGCGCTTGGCACGGGTAGCGGGCGCATTACGTGGCGGCTCCCAGCCCTCAAGATCGTAGTTCTGGAAGTAGTGCAGCAGCTTGGCAGATCCGCCGTCCTTAACCCAGTCCATAATGCGCCCATAGAACTCAGGGTCCTCGTGCTGGCTTGGGCATTTGATAACGATCATGCGCCGGTCGTCATTGGCAAACGCGCCAGCATTCAGCTCATTGCCGTTGAAGAGATAGAACGCATAGCTGTCCACCTGTCTGTTGGTGCGGTACTTCTCGTTGCAGGGCTGGCGAAGGTCAGTAATCAGACGTTTGAGCGTGTCCAGATTATAGACCAGACTGGAAGCCTTGGCTTCGTTCATCACACAGATCAAAGTCGTCTCGATCCAGCCGTTGAAGTCCGCGCCCAGCTCATCGCTGCTCATCACTTTGTTATAGGGCGCAACCATGCCAGCAACAATGTCGCAGAACATCGTCTTGCCAGACCCTTGATCGCCCAGCAGCATGATCCCCAGCCCCACTTTCTCTGACAGGTTCTGGATCTTGTAGCAAATGACTTTCCAGATCAGGTCGAAGTCAAGTCCGGTGTCCGGGTTCAAGTCGAACTCATCTGTCGTGCTCATGAGGTGGTCGTACAGGTCGAAGAAAGGCTCAACGCCGCCCTCTTTCGGGTGCAGTCCACGGAAACGGTTATAAGCTACGCCGCCGCCTTTCATCTTGACCGCCTTGTCCTCCGTGTTCGGCACAAATATGGTGTCATCGTAGCGCCGGGCATGGGCGTGTTTGAGCCATTCAACAGAGACAGATTGTTTAATCATCTTGTCGCCCTTGGCGCTGGGTACTTCAATGGTGCGGGACGAGTATTCGCTGCCGTTGGTGAAGCCTGACTTTTTCATCCAGATATCGGTGCCGGTGTCGAGCACCAGATCCTCTTTCTTGATGTAGGCAACATTTGCATTCATACGCAGCACCTCACGGTCCAGCCTGCGCATTTGCGGTGCCCGGTCAATCAGCTCCCATAGCGCGTCCTCACCCTTGGCCACGAGGAAGTCGTCAACGCCCTGCTTTGCTCCGCCTGGTAGTTCAGGAAGCCTGACAAGGAACGTGGAAGCGTTGCGCTTCATGCTCAGTTGTGTGGCCAGCCTGCCCTCAGCCGCCTGTATGTTTGAGTTGGCCAGCGCATCGCTGTCATAGCACACATAGACAGGGCGCTGGGACCACTCGATATGCTCCATCTCTGGCAACAGCTCGCCGTCATGAGTGAAATTGTAGACGCCGCCCAGCCCTATCGTGGGAATGTTGGCCGCGCACGCTGCTATTGCTTTCTTCTCACCCTCGGTAATCATGATCGGGATAGTCGGGTCCTTGGCTATGTCTGCCCACGTCAGCATTTCGCCGTTGAACTCGAACTCCATGGCCGGGAAGTATGGATGGACGCCACTGTCAAGCGGCTGGCTGTAGCGTAGCTTCTTCTCTTTCTTGAAGCCATGCACCTTACGCTCTGGCTCAAAGTACCGCACACGGACAAAGTCGAACTCTTCGCCGTCACGCTCGTAGTACATGAACTCATCTGTCCATGGGTCAACGTATGGAATCACCAAGGCGGGCCATGGTTTGAAGTCGGGACAGACTTTTGAAGCGTCAGTTACGCTGTACATCTCGACCTCTTCGGCCAGTTGCAAGCTAATCCCCGAACGCTCCAAGTCCTGCTTGGCAGGCTTGAGCATGGGGACCTACGATAGTTCGAGTGATCTTTTCTTTGCGACTTGTTGGATGAACATGGCCTGCATGATTGCATCGCCCAGCGCATCGTGTTTGACGAACACCTCACCATTCTCAGGCGGGTCGTACTTCTCCCCACTACAGAACGTCCGCTGGTCCCTCACCTTGTCGTATCTGATCGGCCACTCCACACCGACCTGCTTGGCAAGGTTGTCGAGAATTGTCCAGTCGAAGTGTGGTCCGCGCACCCAGACATAAGCGTCCTGGTACAGCCCGTCGTTGTCGTCTTCCAACTGCTCGCTGTTGCTGTAAATGAAGTCGATCACTCTGGCCAGCGCGTGCTGCACCTCCTCGACCGGCTTGGGGAACGGACTCACGTCCATCTGCACGAGCTGGTCAACCCACCAGTAGAACGTGTCGCTGCTGAATGTCCGACCGTTGGCAATCTGTACGCCGACCTCAAGCGAGACGTGCTCTATTGGGCCGACTGCGTTCTGTGCCTCCGGGTCGAACTTGCATATCCCGATTGATATGACTACCGCCGTGGCTCGTGTGTCCATTGTCTCAATGTCAAGGGAAAAGTGGCTCGTCATTTGGTGTTCCTTTCGGGATTGAATGTGCGCATTAGCGACCAT
>PIVT01000513.1 GCA_003353845.1 Pseudomonadota bacterium
TTTCGAAGGATAGCCTCGCCATGCGCAGATTCGTTCCAGCACACGGATCACGCGTTGTGCAGGCAAGCTCAGATCCACTTCGATGGCCAGGACCTCGCGGTTGAAATCATCCACCACGTTGAACGTTCGAAAGCGTCGGCCACACATCAGTGAATCACTCATGAAATCTATCGACCAGCATTGATTCGGCAGCGCTGGCACAGTCAGGGGTTGCGGGTACCGCGAGGGCAGACGTTTCTTGCCACGGCGGCGCTTTTGGAGCCCTAATAAGCGATAAATCCGGTGTACCCGTTTGTGGTTCCAGCGGTAGCCATGGCGACGCATGATCTTGAAAAGTTTGCCGAAGCCATGTTGCGGATACCTCTCCACTGTTTCTTGCAACGCCATGATCACGGGCTCGTCCTGGTTTTCTCTTGGCTGATAGTGATAACTCGACCGACTGATGCCCACTGCGCGACAGGCCAGCCGCACGCTGGCTCCGTGATGGGTCTTTGCATAATCGACCCATTCACGGCGCACAGCAGGCTTTACAGTTTTTTTTCGATGATATCCTTCAGGATCTTATGCTCCAGGCTGAGGTCGGCGTACATCTGCTTCAGCCGACGGTTCTCTTCTTCCAGCGCCTTGAGTTTTTTCACGTCGGAGGCTTCCATGCCGCCGTATTTGGTTTTCCAGTTGTAGTAGGTGGCTTCGGAGACGCTGTATTCGCGGCAGACATCCTTCACGCGCTTGCCCGCTTCCACTTCCTTCAAGATCCGAACGATCTTTTCTTCTGAGTAACGCGACTTCCTCATCTGGTTCTCCTTGTTGGCTAGTTTACGCCGGAGAACTCCAATTCGGTATGGCCCTGTTTTTGGGGAGGGTTACACGGTAACAATCATTATGTCAAATCGAGGCAACCGCAGCTCAATTCATCCGCTTGGAATCTGCCCTTCCCGCCCTATCCTCTTGCCTTGGCGTCCGTTTCTGGCCATATGGCCGGGGGAATAAGGGGGTGCTGGAGCAGTGGC
>PIVT01000069.1 GCA_003353845.1 Pseudomonadota bacterium
ATGGCCTTTGCCTGGGAATCAAAGCCAAGTTGATCGGCCTCTTCACGCGTAATACCGCGATCCTTGGCCAGGCGCTCGGCGCTGGCAAACTGATCGGGGGTGGAATCCCAGGGCCAGTCGGCGGTCTGGAAGAATCCAGGGCCGTTCATCACGTTCATGCCCATACCGACGCGACTCATGCTCTCGGAACCACAAGCAATACCAACATCGATACTGCCACTCTTAATCAACGCCGAGATCAGGTGATTGGCCTGCTGCGCAGAACCGCACTGGGTATCAATGGTCGTGGCACCCACCTGCCAGGTGTTACCCATGCTCAACCAAGCGTTGCGAGCCAGGTTTCCCGATTGTTCACCCGCCTGCGTCACACAACCGGAAATAATCTGCTCGATTTCTTCTGGCTTTATACCGGCTTTCTGGATCACAGCATTCTGAGACAACGCCAAAAGGCTCGCGGCGTGAATTCCCGAAAGGTCACCCTTGATTTTCTTGCCTCTGGCAATGGGGGTACGCAATGCTTCTACGATTACTGCTTCGGCCATGGGGGGGCTCCTTCGTGTTTTCTACCGTTTCTTTTCAACTCGTCACTTCAAAAATTGCACCGGCTTACTTCATTTTCCCGAGGATCATCCCGCCCGTGGGCACACCCACACCGGAAGTCACCAATACGTTATTGACGTCTTTCTCGGGCTGATTGGTGGAGGTGCCACGCACCAGGCGCACACCTTCGTTCACACCGTTCATGCCGTGGATGTATGCCTCGGAAAGTTGTCCGCCGTGCGTGTTGCAGGGCAAGCGGCCCTTCAAACTCAAGTTGTCATTCATGACAAAGTCTTTGGCTTCGCCGGGTTTGCAGAAGCCCCAGGATTCCAATTGCCAGAAAACAATGGAAGTAAAGGCATCGTAGATCACACCGGCATCGATATCGTCGGCACACAAACCCGTCTGGGCATAGACTTGCTGCGCGGCAATGTCCATGGAGGGAATGGCAGCCAACTCGTCTCGATAGAAGCTGGTCATGACTTCCTGATCAACACCGGCCGCTTGTCCCACACCCAAAATCAATGCACCTTCTTGCTTCAAGTCCTTGGCGCGCTCAGGTGTGGTCACGATGCACGCTGCGGCGCCATCGCTCTCTTGACAACAATCGAAAAGATCCAAGGGTGCGACGATGGTCTTCGCCTTGTCGTACTGCTCACGATCCAAGGGCTTCTCGTAAAAGAAGGCTGCAGGGTTATTGACGGCCATGTCGCGCGTCTGGCGCGCCACCTCAAACATATTGTCCTTGCCGCAACCCGTCAGGTGATTGTAGCGCTGGGTGAACATGGCCACCCAGGAAGCCGGCGTCAGCAGACCGTAGGGCATGTGCCAGCCCCAGTGGATCAAGTCCGAGGTGATCAAGTCACCCGACACGCCGTCGCTGTAGCGTTGACCCGAACGACCGTTGAGAGATCGATAACAAACCACGGCTTCGGCTGCGCCCGTAGACACCGCCATAGCGGCCTGATGCAACAGGCCCGTCGCGGCACCACCGCCGTGGGGTGTGCAAGCGTAGAAGTTCAATTCGCCCAGCCCCACCGTGCGTGCGATCTCAATTTCATCGGTGGAATCCATGGTAAAGCTCACCATGCCATCGACGTCATCAGGCTTTAGCCCGCAGTCCTTCAGCGCAGCTACCACGGCCTCACAGGCCAACTGCAATTCCGAACGTCCAGAATTTTTGGAGAACTCTGTGGCTCCAATACCGACAATTGCGCTCTTGCCACCAAAATTTGCAACCATTGCCTACGCCTCCGTCGGTAGCGCGAGTTGCACGGTACCCGTCACGTGCGCGCCCCAAGTGTTCTTACCTGCGATCTCAATTTCAACGATGCCATTGGCGTCGTCTTTCTCGATTACGCTGCCTGTCATCTTCATCACCATGCCGGGGAAATTGGGAACACCCAACTTGATGTCTAGCTTCTTGATCTTTGATTCGGGACCTGCCCAGTCAGTCGCGTATCGCGCCACCAAACCGTTGGTCGTGAGAATGTTCATGAAGACATCCTGCATCCCCGTGGCTTTGGCAGCCCCAATGTCGTGGTGCACCGGTGTGAAATCGCGCGAGGCCACGGCCCCGCCCACGATCAGTGCTGTCGACACATCAATGTCGAGCTGCGGAAGTTTGTCTCCCACGGAGACACTCGGATAAGTCAAAGTCTGCTGACTCATAATTCCTCCTGCGGCGCATTCTGGGCCATCCATGCACCGAGCTCGACGAGAGCGGTCATGCCGGCTCCCAGAAAGAGTTCGAGTTCTTTGGCCCAGAGGAAATAGCGGTGAATGGGATAATCCAGGTCGGAGCCGATGCCGCCGTGTAAATGCTGAGCGGCATTGGCCACACGGGAACCGCCATCGGCTGCAAAGAACTTGGCTGTCAGCACTTCCTGCGTCGACTCTCGCCCTTCGCTCACGCTCCAAGCGGCGCGCCAGGTGCTCCAGCGAATGGCCTGAATGTCGATGAAGGCGTCGGCCGAGCGATGCTGTGCCGCTTGAAAGGAGCCAATGGGCTGACCAAACTGCACGCGCTCTTTGATGTAGCCTGCTGTAATGGCAAGGGCCTGGTCGGAAACGCCGATTTGCATCGCAGCGGCGGAGACGCGGCCAGCGGCGAGCATGAAGTCCAATACCACGGCGCCCTGTCCCGCGCCCAACACGTCGCCTTCTTCAACGACAGCCCCATCCAACGAGAGTTCGGCGACATACTGATTGGTGGTGACCTCTTGCTTGGCCAGCGTGACCCCTTCGGCCTTGGGATCGATCAGGAAGATCCCGACGCCGTCGTCGGAAACAGCTGACACCAAAATGCGTGAGGCCAGGTGAGCCGCATACACAAGAGTTTTCTTACCCGTGAGCTTGTAGCCGTTACCGTCCTTGACGGCTTTCGTCACAGGATTGCGATAATCCTCCACACCACCCTCGGCTAGCGCAGCCGTCAACAAGAGGTTGCCTTGGGACATAGGCTCCAAGTACTTGGCCTTCTGCTCCTCGCTGCCAAAGCGCGCAATGGGCAGGCCGCCCATGGCCAGTGTGTGAATGGCGGGCACCAAGGCCACTTGTCGACCTAACTCCTCAAAGAGAATACACAGCTCGATCAAGCCGAAGTCCATGCCGCCTTGCGCTTCGGGCACAGCCAACCCCAATAGGTTGGAATCGGCCAGAGCCTTCCAGAGCTGGCTGTCGAATCGCGTGTCGCTCTTCTCCACTTCCTGAAGGCGATCTGTCGTGGACTCGGCTTCGATGATCTCGCGCGCGAGGTCACGAAGCATGCTCTGTTCTTCACTGAAATCAAAATCCATATTTTCGAACCTTGTCCTTGTAACGGTTTCGGACGTGTTAGTGCCTGTTACGACTTGACCGGGCGGAACTGGGGAAGCTTGGTTACTTCGTCTACCTGCTCAACCGTGCCTTTTACCTTCATCCCGATCACCATGTCGTCGGGGTCCACATCGACCACATTGCTGACCAAGCGCGTGCCCTCGGCGAGTTCGATGACCGCACCCACCAGGGGATAGCTGTATCCAGGAATTTCGGGATAACAAATCACACAGAAACTGTTCACGGTGCCGTCCATGGTCGACTCGATGGAGTCCCACTCCAAGGACTGGCATTTGTGACACATGGGGCGAGGCGGATGGCGCAAGGTTTCACAACTCTTGCAGCGCTGAATCAATACCTTGTCGTCATTGTTCACCGCGTCCCACCACCACTTATTGTCGTGGCCCAGGGCCGGTGCAAGGCGTGTGGGATCCTTGGACATGGCACCGCCGCTCGATTCCTCAGCCGCCGCAGGCTGTGCCGTCGGAATAAACTTGAGCACACGAAACACCATACGCCCGAGCTTCTCACCGTCTTGATTCGTAAAGTTCGTCACGGTTTCAATGAAGTAGCCCGTACCAATCCCCGTGGCTTTTTCATCGGAGATCGTGTCGAAGGTGGAGTGCGACTGAATGGAGTCACCGGGCTTGGCCTCGGTGAAGAACTCTGTGGTGCAGTTGGTGGCCACCACACCCTTGTACCCGTACTTGTCGAAGATCTGATGCAATTCGCGCTGACGATCTACCGGCGGGTCATCGGGCTTGATGAAGGCCATGGGATAACCCTGCATGACCCAAATATGCAGCATGGACGGGGGCGCGATGGTGCCTCCCCGGCTCGATGTCGCTGCCCACTCGGTGTCGGTGTAAGCAGGGTTCGCATCCCCCATCACTTCACACCACTGGCGAACCATGGCTTGATTCACATCGTCCTGACCCACCAGCGCGGGACCAAACTCCTTGCCGATGTAAGCGTGAATTTGTTTCTCGAAGGCTTTCTTCTCTTCGGGATTCATCATAATTCTAACTTCCTTCGCTCAAATGAATCGATTCGTTAGCGCCGTGGTGGGCGTGGCAAAAGCAGGCCCGCCATGGCGATGATGTCGCGTTGTACTTCATTGACGCCGCCACCAAAGGTCAGCGTCGTAGCCGCTCGGTAGGTGTGCTCAAGATGACCGCCAAAGATCGCGCCAGGCTCGCCCTCTTTCACAACTCCCGCAGCGCCGACAATTTCGAGCATGAGCTTGTCGCACTCGATAAAGAGCTCCGTTCCGAAAACTTTCACAGCCGAGGCTTCAGCCATATCGGGATGGCCCTGGCTAATGCTCCAAGCCATGCGCCAATTCAGGGTCGTCAGGGCTTCGAGCTTCACCTTCACGCGCGCCAGATTCAACTGCACCCATTGGTGGTCAATCATACGCTTGCCGTTGGCGTCCTTGGTTTCCGTGGCGAAGCGCCAAACGTCGTCGAGCATCTTGTCGGCAATGCCCGGAGCCGCCAACACGATGCGCTCGTGATTCAATTGTGACGTCAGTAAGGACCAACCCTTGTTTTCTTCTCCGATGAGGTTCGTCGCGGGCACACGCACATTCTCGTAATAGGTCACATTGGTGCGCTCGTAACCCAGGGTGTAGATGGGTGTGCAGGAATAACCCTCGGCATCGGTGGGCACCAAAATGATGGAGATGCCCTTGTGGCGTTTTTCTTCGGGGTTGGTACGACAGGCCATCCAGATGTACTGGGCGTCGTGGGCATGGGTGGTGAAGAGTTTCTGACCGTTGATCACCCACTCATCGCCATCGCGCACGGCCGTGGTCTGCAGGGTGGCCAGGTCGGTACCCGCTTCGCCTTCGGTGTAACCAATGCCGAAGTGCAGGGTGCCGTTTAGAATGCCGGGCAACAGATCTTTCTTTTGCTGCTCCGTGCCGAATTGCATGATGGTGGGACCCACAGTATTGGTGGCAATGACGTGGCGCGGCGCACGGGCTCGGTACACTTCGTCCCAGAAAATAAATTGCTCTAACGCGGTGCGACCTTGCCCGCCGAATTCCTTGGGCCAACCAATTCCCAGCCAACCATCGGCACCCATTTGTTCGACGATTTGGCGGTAGACGGGGCCGCCCACCTGTGACATTTCAGCATCGAAGGCTTTGCGCAATTCGGGAGTGAACAGTTCATTGAAGTAATTGCGAATTTCTTTTCGCAGCTGCTTTTGCTCTGGTGTGAAATCGATATGCATCCGAATCTCGCTTATGGTTTCAGAACTGAAGCTCACCTTGGACATTGAAAGGAGAACCGCAGCCGATTTCTCGGAAGGTCGGGGAGCTGTGTGCTCCGTCTAATTTGTCACTTGGTCACTTGCTGTGTATCCCGGGTTCAACATGCCTGCGGGGCGCCACCCATCGACGCTCCTGCGGCACCGGGACCGCTCAAGAAGAACTTCAGCCTTCCCGGTGGGTATTTTATTTAGCACACCAAGACTTTGACTTCAAAGACTGGTCTGGTCAATTTGTCTTTTAAGTAGCCCCCAGGGGGAATTCTTGTTTCGCTGGGCACCTTCTCCATGGAAGACCGTATGGTAGTTTCACCATATGTGGTTCGACCGAATAATCTCACAGCTGCGCATGGCCCAAGTCATCCGTAATAATTTGAAACACCGCCCGGATTCCGAGCGAACCGTCGCCGATCTCATCGAGGAACGGGCCCAGACGGACAGCGAGAAAACCTTCCTGCTCTACGAAGATCAAAAGATCAGTTACGGCGCCTTCAACGAGGCCAGCAACAAACTGGCGCGCTGGGCCTTCAGCAGAGGCGTGGAAAAAGGATATGTCATCACGCTGATGATGGAGAACCGTCCCGAGTTTTTAATCGCTTGGGCCGGATTGGCCAAACTGGGCGCGACCACCGCCCTGATCAACACCAACTTAAAAGGGCGCGCCCTTCACTTCGCACTCAGCACCTCGGGTGGGAGTTTCCTCATTGCTGGCGCTGAGTGCCTGGAGGCGCTGAGCAGCCTCAGCGAAATGGAACCCGCGCTGGGCTGGGAAACCCATGTGTGGTCTGACCCTCTCACCCCGCAAGCCAGCGAACTGCCAGAGGGCTTCAGCGAACTCGACCCCGATTTCGAGCGACAACCCGAGGCAAACCTCGACCGCGGGATTCGCAGCGGACTCCTGGCGGGCAAAGATCTCTTTTACATTTACACCTCCGGCACTACCGGTTTCCCCAAGGCAACGCATTTCAGCCACACGCGCTTCTTCGCTTCGGGCGATGTCATTGCAAGCATCGCGCGCTACAGCTCCCGCGAAGTGATCTACAATGCCTTACCGCTATACCATGGCGCGGGCGGCGCCATCGTGCCGAGCATTGTGTTGCAACGCGGCTGCGCCATGCTGCTAAAACGCAAATTCAGTGCTGGCCAATTTTGGGACGACTGTCGCAAGTATGGAGTCACGGGCTTCCAATACGTCGGCGAGTTCTGCCGCTACCTCTACAATCAACCCGAGCAACCCAATGACCGCGAAAACACTGTGCGCTGCATTCACGGTGCAGGCCTACGACCCGAAATTTGGGAACCCTTTGTCAAACGCTTTGGCATCGCGCGCGTGCTCGAAGGCTACGGCTCCACCGAGGGCAACACGGCCATGATGAACCTGGACAATAAGCCTGGTGCCGTGGGGCGTATCCCCTTCAAGAAACTGCACAACGGCCGACTGATTCGCTTCGACGTGGAAGCCAGCGATTACGTACGCGATGAGAACGGGGGCTATCTGGAATGCGAACCCCATGAGATCGGTGAATTCATCGGACAGATTCGCAAGTCCTCCGATTCTGGCTACGACACCTTCATCGGGTATACGGACAAGGCAGAAACGGAAAAGACACTTTTGGAAAACGTGTTCGAAGAAGGCGATACCTGGTTCAAGACGGGTGATTTATTTTATCGCGACGCTGACGATTTCTACTATTTCGTCGATCGCGTAGGGGACACCTTTCGCTGGAAGAGTGAAAATGTCTCCACTCAAGAAGTGGCCGAGTTGCTCTCCATCTATCCCGGGATCGATTTCGTCAATGTCTACGGGGTCGAAGTTCCCGGCGAAGAAGGCCGCGCTGGCATGGCCGCTTTGGTGATGGCCCCCGATGCGGAATTCAATGGCACGGAGTTTTACCACTTCATATTGAATCAACTTCCCGACTACGCAGCCCCTTATTTTGTGCGACTGTGCCCCGAAGCCGATGTCACTGGAACCTTCAAGTTACGCAAAATCGACCTTCAAGCAGAGGGATTCGATATCCAGCGCGTGCAAGATCCCATCTACATGCGCAGGGACAAGAAGAAGTCCTATGTGCGACTCAACAAAGACAACTTTCCTTTTCCTGAAAGGAAACCGGCAGACGAGCAGACCGACGAATAGATAGAAAAGTAAATCGACGAGCCCAAAAAAGGCGACCCGGATTTTTTCGGGGGCGTCGATCGCGGCCACGATACGATGGATCGACCCGGTCAGTGACTTCCCCGGATCGCGTCTCACCATAAGTGGGAAATGCAGCGGGATATTGCAGGTCTTGGCAATAGCTGGGAGTGCGGCTATATCAAATTCATACTTTCAATCTGCCGCATTCTCAGATACCTTCCTTTCCCATGGTGATTGATCGCGACATCACTCCGCAGCTACGGAAGGCTGCGCGCCAATTTCCGGCAGTCACGCTCACTGGACCGCGACAAAGCGGGAAGTCCACCCTCTGTCGCGCGGTTTTCCCCAAGCTTCCCTATGCGAATCTTGAAGCGCCGGATATTCGCGCCTTCGCCACGGACGATCCCCGGGCGTTTCTGGCCCAGTTTCCCAAGGGCGCCATCATCGATGAAGTCCAGCGCTGCCCTGATCTGCCTTCGTACCTCCAGGGCATCATTGATGACGACCCAAAGCCCGGGCGCTGGATCCTCACCGGATCGCAGAACCTCACCCTGCTTGAGTCCGTCAGTCAGTCACTGGCCGGCCGGTCGGCAGTTCTCCACCTGCTTCCTCTCGCAAGGAATGAGATTCTCCGATTCAAGCGCCATCCGAAACGCCTCGACGAGACCCTCATCGCAGGTGGATATCCACGCATCTTCGATCAGAAGCTCGATCCAAGCGATTGGCTTCGCTCCTACGTAGCCACCTATATTGAGCGCGACGTTCGCACGATCAGCAACGTGGGCGACCTTGCAACATTTCAGCGATTCATCGAGCTCTGCGCCGGCCGCACGGCGCAGCTCCTCAACTACTCGGCGCTGGCTGGCGATTGTGGCATTTCGCAGCCGAGCGCAAAGGCCTGGCTCAGTATTCTTGAGACCAGCTTCATTGCCTTCCGGCTTCCTCCCTTTCACTCGAACCTCCGCAAGCGACTCGTAAAGATGCCCAAGCTCCACTTCTATGACAGCGGCCTCGTGTGTTGGCTGCTTGGTATCCGCACACCCGAACAATTGCGGTCGCACCCTCTACGCGGTGCGATCTTCGAAACGTGGGTAGTTTCCGAGATTTACAAGCATCGCATGAACCGTGGTGAGTCGGGCGGACTGTCATACTACCGAGATCGCGACGCCGCTGAAGCGGACCTCATCATCGAACACCCCAACCGCCTTGTGCTGGTCGAAGCCAAGTCCACACAGACCACATCAACCAACTTGTTTGCTGGCGCAAACCGAGTACGGGGGCTCCTCACCGAGTCATCACCATCGTGTGATGTTGTGGTGGTATACGGAGGGGAGAAGGCACAGCAACGCTCCGACGCGAAGCTGGTTCCGTGGGCAAACCTTCATGAATCGAAGTGGATCGCATAAACAATCGAATCCTGCCCAGTGCGAAGCAGGGCCTCCAAGACAAGCGGCCTTTCAACGTCCGGTAACGCCCATTATGGAAAATCGAGGCAACCGCAGCTCAATTCATCCGCTTGAAATCCGCTCTCCCCGCTCTATTCTCTTGGTGGGGGGGTCGGTTTCTGGCCTCAGGCTTATGTCGCTGGTAGCAGTACGCGGAAGAAACTCCGCGGGACCGAGTGTCATCAAGACGAAGGGATCAGTTTATCTCAAGTAAAGCCACGTTCAAATGGACTACATGTAAAGCATGATCATTTCGTAGATGACGGCTGGTCGATCCTGGCCCACTACGTGAATGGCTTCTGCCATGGTCACCTGGGTTCCCGTTCCTTTGGGACTCTTGATGACACTGCTGATACGTGTGCGCATATGGATTTTGCTGCCCGAAGGTACCGCACCTGTGAAGCGCAATTTATTGGATCCGTAGTTCACGAGGGTATTGAAACCCGTGATCTCAAAGTTCGCTGGGGCTTGCAGTTGGGTCATCAAAACCAAGGTCAAGAACCCGTGCGCGATGGTGCCTCCAAAGGGGCCCTTGGCCGCTGCTTCGGGATCGACATGCAAGAAATTCTGATCTCCCGTCAAGTCCGCAAATTGATTGATCACCTCTTGGCTGACTTCGAACTCATTGCTCCAGTCACCCCATTCTTCGCTCACGATCTCTTGCAATTCTTCGATATCGTCAAATTGATACTGTTTCATCTTCCTCTCTCCTTAAAAGCTGTTCTTAAACCTGTTCTTAAATTAGTTGTCGGTCCAATCCGGAATTCTCGAGCCAGAGGCCCCAGCGCCGTCACCTGTGAGTCTTGGAGCAGCTTGTGATCTTACAACAATTGACCAAATGAACCCAATCAGTCAATATTCCCATATGAACCAGGCCAGCGATTCCAATGCAGAGGCCCCTTTGAGCGCTGCGGAGCAACGCAGGCGAGAAGCCGCCCTGCGCAAGAAAGAGCGAATTCTCGAGTCCGCCGCCTACCTATTCGCCGAGCAGGGATTCACCAAGACAACGGTAGATGAAATTGCGCGCGAGGCCTCGATCTCCAAAGGCCTGGTCTACGTCCACTTCCCCTCGAAAGATGATCTTCTGGAAGCCGTGCTGATGAAGGCCTCGACAGAATGGTTCCAAGCGATTCGCGCCGAAAAAAGTGGCCCGGTTCCATCGGTGCCCGAGCGCGTCGCCAATACGCTGCGCGCCTCTTTTCGCTACGCCCAGGCCAACCCCATCTTGCGCGCCATCCTGGCCCAAGACCCTCGCCTGCTTCTGCCGCGCAGGAAAAATGTCAACGATCCGATTTTGGAGAAATACCGCGCAGATTTGGAACAACTGCTACGTCTGGGGATGGAACGCGCTGAGGTGCGCAGCAATCTCGACCCCAAGCACACGGCGGAGTCCATTGTCTTGCTACATAGCGCACTGATTCTCGAACTCTTTGTCGCCTCGACGCTGCGCCCTTCGGAGCTTCAGGAGAAGCTGGTCGAAGCAACCATCGCACTCATCCTAAACGGAATTCAAACCTAGTCGAGAGGAAGCACCTTCTCCCAAGTCCCGCCGGCATCGGTGGAACGCAGAATGGTGCCCTTTTGGCCCACCATAAAGCCCACTTGCCCGCCGTGCTCAAAGCTTACGTCGCGGAAGAAGCTGAACAGTTTCGGGAAACCCGTGCGTGGTTTTTCCCAGTGCGTATCTGCTTTGGAGGCGACTCGCACCAAGCCTTTCTCACCCACCGCAATCAAGCGATTCGAGGAATACGTGACTGCAAAAAGAGCCTCTTGTGTAGTGCTTTCGCTATAGCCCCAGGTCAACCCACCATCACTTGTTTCCAAAAGAATTCCGCCCAAGCCAGCGATCAAACCTGTTTGGTCATCGGCAAAGCTCACGTGAAACAGATAGGGGCGATGCAGCACACGAACACCGACGTTCGGCACTTTTTTGGTGCGACCCGTCAGGTAACGATTCAAGAATTGTGGATCCTCTTCCGTTAGCTCTTCCCAATCCCAAGGAGGATAGCCTTCGGTAAAGATGCGGTCGGAGTACATGCCTTCGTCGACCAGAACAGAATTCGCCTCACCCGCTCGCTCTTCAATCAATTCAAACAAGGTCGTGGGATCGCCGGCTTCCCGGGCGAGATGAGAAGCAATCTCTGCCTTGGTTACAAAGGGATCGATTTCGATCTTGAGATGTGGCGAATCAATGATTTCCGCCACCAACTCGCTGAGGCGAACATTCTCAGCTGCATCAATGCTGGTTCCCTCAGCTTCGAAGCCCAAGGGCGGCAACTTGGAGGTGCCACTGATCTTCCCCTCGGACCACGCCTGACCCCCATTTCGGGTATAGAAGACCTTTCCATACTCGCCGACAATCCAGCACGACTTGCTGGGCAAAGGGCGACAGTAGATGTCATTCAAGCCGACATCACGAAAAACCATTTCCCCATTGCGAACCTTCTCTTGGTCCGTAGGACGCAACCACTGAAAACTCGGATCATCAAGACTGATGGAGAGTGAATTGTCTTGCCAGGTTCGCCCACCATTGATGGTCGTGATAATGGATCCCCACTCCCCAACGGCCCAAGCGGTATTGGCATCCAGCGCTTGAACGGAGAAGAGGTTGGTCTGCTGCTGCGACTTTGGGTTCTCTTGAGTCGTCCAGGTTCTCCCACCGTTATCGGTGTGCAGAATGATTCCGATTTGCCCGACGGCCCAACCGTTGTTTTCGTCGGCCATGGAAATGTCGTAAATAGAAAAGGTGGTGTCTGTCTTTTGCTGCTTCCACGTCTCACCCCCGTCTTTACTGCGGTAGATGGAACCAAAATAGCCGGCGGCAAAGACAACCTTCTCATTCACTACTGAAACAGCAAAGAGATCATCGTAGATACCGATCTCCCCGGTCGAAAGACCCGGGCGAAAGGTGTAGTCGTGACAAGCCAATGCGGGTAGAAAGAACAGCAAGGCTGCGACCATGCGCAATTCGCGGCTGAGGGACATCTGCGCGGCTCCTCTTCTTACCCCATGCACAATGCGAACTCTATAAACTACGCGGAGAGGGGTAGAGGGTGGGGGTGAAAATGACTTGCGAATCTAAAACCAATCGAGAACCGAGGGGTGACCCTCGGTTCTCGTATCTAAACAATGTGGCTAACGCCCCATTCGCTGAATGTCTCCAACGCTGGCCGTTTTTCGAATCTGCGATTTCGAAACTTTACCTTCCTTATCCAGGTAAGGCGTGCCATGGGAATCCCAGAACTCGATACGATTCCCGGTACCCGTCTGCACATTGACAATGACATCGCTGATATTTCGCAGATCCCGCGGTTGCTCAACGCCGGGCCAACCTACGTAATAATCGGCATTGTCTTCACTCCAACGGGCGTTGTGGTAGATGATCTTCCAGAGATCACCCTTTTGGTCATAAGCGAAGGAGTACAGCGCCTTGGCAGTTTCCTTGTCGACATAGATATCTTTTTTGGAATAGGGATGATCGGGAAGCTTTGAAGTAAAGCGCACCTTCACCGCATGGCGCATTTCCCAATTGTCGTTGGCAAAGGACAAACCGTAGGGGCCAAAGTTCTGGTCCTTCTCATAGGGATACCCCTTCGAAGTGGTGTTGGCGGGTGCGAGAATGTCCATCTCACCCAGGCACTCCCAGTTGTACTGGGCCACGATGCCTCCGAAGCTGTACATATCATCCAAGGTGAAGTCAGTACCTGAAACAGCATCCGTACGCTGGGCCGTGGAAATTCGGCGGACACGGCGCAGGGAAGGCACGTATACCCAAGTGTCATCATTGGTGGCGTCGACCATCAAACCATCAGAAGACTTATAGCGATAGGTCATCACCAAAATGCCACGGGAGTCAAAAGGGGCGTCAACGCGAATGCGGAAAGCGTACTTGCGTTTCTCTTTCTTGAGGATGTCACCACCCGACTCCAAGAAGTAGGGCTCTACCCGATTGGAAAGTTTGAGGATCTTCGAAACACCTTCGTAATAAAGAGGCAAGCGCTCACCGCGATCCCAGTAGGAGTAAAGGAAGGACGCCTCGGTGCCGTCTCCATCCCACTGATAATCAAAATCCCACATGATTTTCAGGCCTGCGTTGGGATCGCCACTGCAGTCAATCGCTTCCATGGGGAAGGGCTGGCCGGCGATGTAACCATCGAGGTTCCCCTCCGGTCCCAACTTAGACTGTCCTTCAAATTTCGTAGTGGCATCTTTATAGGCCTGGGCAGGGCTGTAGTCTCGAAAGGACGGACCAATCTTCATTTCCATACCCTTGTAGAAAATGAAACTGCGGTTGTCCCAAATTTCGGGAGGCAGTGCAGCCTTTAGTTTCTCAACTTGATCATGCGTGATCACATCGCCCTCTTTAAAAGGTGCGCTTTGGCCGGCATCGTCTGCCGCTTGAGAAAATTGAGTGGGGAAGACAAGAAGCATCATCAGGATCACGGGAATCCAAACGATTGGCTTCATGGCCGAAACTGCGGGGGTGGAGTAGCTACTCATCGATGATCCTTCTAGTTAGATAAGCTAGTTAGTAAGCAAGTCAGTAAGGGTCGCCAGGGGTGGAGGTCCATTGAGAGCCACGAGCTTTTCGCAAAGCCTCATATTCTCTCAGCCAGTCAACCTTCGACCTTCTTCACGAGGTCGATGCCAGCTGTGAACCATGTAACCTCATTTTTTCTCACGGATGGATTCTTTCAATACTCGATCCCCGCGAGTCGAGGCTCCCTCCCTGCATGGATCGTCCTTTATAGAACCCTCTACACATCTTCGCAAGCATGAGGAAAATTAGGGGCTCAATCAGTGGTAAATATGCGGTCTACAAGTGTTCTCAACCCGCTGCCGCAGGTCTCGTCAGGAGTGGAAGAACTTGTTCTTGTTTCGGAGCCCGTAACTCACCCCACGGGAATCAGGAGTAGCGTCAAGCGACCGCCCATGGGGTTCGCATGAATGCGAATTTGACCGCCAAGGCTGCGTACCGCTTCGGATATTGCCGATGTCAATCGGCGGTCATCCTCTGGGAGAAGATCGTGGGAATACTCCTCGGAAACGGCAACCTGTAGCAAGGGCTGCTGTGAAGGACCTCTCACCTCTTTGACCGATAGAGTCACCCAGGCTTTGGGGGGAAGCTGAGCAAAGCGGTCCAGTAAGAAATCGATCAGGCCTGCGCAGAGGCTCTCCGCATCACCAGGCACCGGGGGTAGGCCAGTGGCGACCTCCACCTCCAAATGAATCCGAGCAAATACAGCATCCTCGGAAACGGTGGATATTACCTCACGCACCAGATTCTCAGGATCCGCGATGGAACGTCCGGCGATTTCACTGTCTTCGGCACCCTCGGCAACGGTGATCAGATCATCAGACAGGGATCGCAAGCGGCTCAAAGCTCGGCCGCTGCGCTCAATGGCACCGGCCCTTTGGCCGGCTTCATAGCGCCCCTCGCTTTTGCGAAAATATTCCAGGCTATCAGTCAATTCACCCACCACGGAACGCAGTCGGCGGTGCAAACCCAAGATGGTTTCCTTGCTGGCCAGCTCTTCGTCAAAGAGGAGCAGCACCCCCACGCTCTTTCCGTCGGATTCAATGGGAGAAGCGGTAGCGGAGTAACCGACCTGCCCGTGACGAACAAAAAATCGAATGCGACCCGTTTCCGTACAGGCCCGAGCGACGGCACCTAAAACGGCTTCGCGCGCACCCCCTTCAAAAATACTTGTCAGAGACTCACCGGCAATCTGATCGGCTGCGACTTCGAAGCAACGTCCAAAGGCGGGATTGGCATAGACCGCTCGTCCCTCTGGATCAGAGACCAGGACCGCCGCTTCCAGGAAAGTCAGTAAGGAGCCGGACTCACTGATCAAGACATCGACCTCCTTTCCAACAACTCATTGAGAGAAAGATGTGATTGGCAGCAAGAATTGCGAACGAGCCGTGCTAGGAAACGATCACTCTTTAAACTCAATTTCATCGAGATCAATCCCCTCCATGATGCGTTCAACTTCATCCGGAGGTAGAGTGCCGCTAGCATTCACAGTGATGGATTGCTCCAGTCCAGTCGCCAGGTCCTGCGCGGAGGCACTCACAATCCCATTGGCATCAATGGCGAAGGTTACCTCGATTTCAGGCTCTCCCTTAGGTGCAGGGCGTATCCCCATCAACTCAAACTCACCCAACAAGTCGTTCTCGCGAGAGATCATGCTCTCGCCCTGAAGAACACGAATCTTCACAGACTGCTGGTCGTCACGCGTGGTTGTAAAAACATGCTTGCGACGAATCGGAACGGTGCTGTTTCGTTCAATGATGTGGGTCACGTTGCCGCCAAAGGTCGCGATACCCAAGGAAAGAGGCGTCACATCCAATAGCAAGACCGGCGTGTCATCCTTGGCCACCAAGGACTGACCTTGAATCGCCGCTCCCACCGCAACCACTTCATCGGGATTCACACCTTTATGAGGCACCCGACCGAAGAACTCCGCAACGGTGGACTGTACCAATGGCATGCGGGTCTGACCCCCGACCAAGATCACCTGGTCGATGTCTTTCACCGCCACTTTCGAGTCCGCCACACATTTTTCTACCGTCACCATGGTGGCTCGAACTTTGTCACCCACCAGGGTCTCTAGTATTTCACGCGTGAGTTCAATGTTGAGATGGCAAGGGCCGTCGTCGCCATTGGCAATAAAGGGCAGGTTGACTTCTGCCGTGGTTCGCAGCGAAAGATCGCACTTGGCTTTTTCAGCGGCGTCCTTCAAGCGTTGCAAGGCCATGGAATCGGCACCGAGATCGATCCCCTGCTCTTTGTCAAACTCTTGTACCAAGTGACCTACGATCGTGCGATCGAAATCCTCGCCGCCCAGGAAAGTATCGCCAGCCGTGGACAACACTTCAATCACGCCGTCACTCATCTCCAAGACCGAGATATCAAAAGTGCCACCGCCCAAATCATACACAGCAATGCGTTCAGTCTTCTTGCCCATGCCATAGGCCAAGGCCGCCGCCGTGGGCTCATTCAGGATGCGCAAGACTTCGAGGCCCGCAATCTGGCCGGCGTCTTTTGTCGCCGTGCGCTGCGTGTCATTAAAATAAGCGGGAACCGTGATCACGGCCTGCGTTACCGGCTCGCCCAAGTACTCTTCTGCAACGCGCTTCATTTCGTGAAGGATGATGGCCGCGATTTCCTGGCAAGTGTATTCCTTGTCGTCAATTTGTACGCGGACGTCGTTATTGGAACCGCGAACCAATTCATAGGGTGTGTATTCAGCTGCGCGTTGAACGGACTCACAATCAAAATTGCGTCCGATAAATCGCTTGGAGGCATACACGGTGTTCTTGGGATTGGTCACCGCCTGGCGTTTGGCAAAATGCCCGACCAGTCGTTTTCCATTTTCTGCAAGCGCGAAAATTGAAGGCGTCGTTTTATAGCCGCCCGCATTCGGAACTACCGAAACTTGCCCGTTTTCACAGACTGCTACGCAGCTATTCGTTGTTCCCAGGTCAATGCCAATCACATGACTCATTACTGAGCCTCCCCACCCCAGAGTTACGCCAACACCTGGCCAACTCAGGCAATCTGCTATGGCTTCGCGCACACTGCGGTCGCCAATCTTACTAGCTGATTCCATCGGCAACTCTGGTGCTTCGCTTCAGTTTGAACATGGGTTTTTTATGGAGGTTCGAAACTTTGGCTGTGCTTGGGCTGCGCCAGGGCTGCGATAGGAATCGCCTAAATCGGCTCCGCAGAGATCAACTCAATCACTTCTTCAGGCCTTTGAGTTTGCCTCGAAGTCGCTTTAAAGACGCTTTCAGGACTTTAGAGTTCGGCTTAAAGGCCAGGGCCAGCATGACATTGCGCTCCGCTCCCATCCAATCGCCTTGATCTTCCAAGCGCTCAGCTTCATGGGTAAAAGTGTCCGCCTTCTCCAGATTGGGGTTCAATGCGGTATGCTGCTGTTTCCGCTGCTTTTTTTGACGATCCAGGGTTTCTCGACGAACGGCGCGGCGAGCCGCACGCGCCTTGCCCTCCTGTCGCTTGTGGCGCTCCTTTTCCTCGGGCGTCAGGGGCTTGCTCCCGTCGCGCTTGAGGATCTTGGCCCCGGGCACGTCGGCATATTTCTTCTTTGATAACACCGCCTTACCGCCTCGGTTCGACTCATTGGACAGGTAGCGATAGGCCTCAGAAATATGGCGGAAGATCTCGTCGACGTAGCCCTCGAACTCACCCATGCTCTTGCCGAAAAAACAATCCGGATGGAATTCCCTGGAAAGAGCGAAATACGCCTTCTTGATCTCCACCGCGTCGGCATCCTTGGGTATACCCAGGACTCGATAGGGACAATTCCCAAACCGCAGGGTAAAGGCGAGAATTTTGCGCTGTACGTCTTCGGGTAAGTCCAAGGAGGGATCGAGATCCTGCAGAAGCTCGGGGCATAAATCATCGGGCCCTGGCAGCAGTTCTTCAGTCGCTCCCTCTCCCTCTACAGCTGCCGAATCCGATTCCCCGCTCACCAGGCAAATAACCCCTTCGGCCACCCAGCGCTTGAGGAGGGCATCTACCTCTTCCGCGGGCATGCCCGCCATTTGGCGCAGAACTGCACAGGAGGTTCTTCCGTCGACGCGCGAGAGCAAAAAGCCCTCCAT